>CAMPJQ010000017.1 GCA_946886925.1 uncultured Terrimonas sp. | reverse complement strand
TTGTTATACTGGCTGATCATTTGCGTTCCTCCGGAGCTTGCATTCTCACAAGAAAATGATGCGGGAGACCTCGCTTATTTGTGTCATAACCTTATCCTCAAAAGTAAACGGCATTTTAAAGGGGAGATAAAACTAAAGCAGATTCTGGAAGATGTTTTTAACGTTTATAATAATATTACGGAAGAAAGAATAAAACGAATAAGGATAAACCTGCTCATTCAAAATTTTCTGTTGCTGTTGCTCGACTCTATAGACAAAGATGAAAAAAGCTTCAGTGGCACGGATTATTCAAGGATAAATGAAACCCTTGAATTTATAAATGAAAATATCTACAACAACATTTCAATTGCTTTGCTTGCCAAGCAAACATTTCTCTCTGAATCCAGGTTTAAAACCCTTTTTAAAAGATTAACAGGATTTACCCCCGCGGATTATATACGGCGTAAACGCATTGAAAAGGCCAGGTCTTTGATGCTGGAAAATCCATCAATGCCTTTGTCCGAGATCGCGTTTGAACTTAACTTTTCCTCGCCCCAGCATTTTAGTTCCGTTATGAAAAAATATACGGGTTCTGCGCCAAGCCTTTTGAAGGCCGAAAAGCAAAGATGAGATATCAATGTCATTCAGCAGACATACCGGTAATGTTCGCCAAAGGCGGAGATCTATTTTTTGCTTGCTGCCAGAAGATCAGTAACCACATCTTTCATCGCTGTTACCACCAATTCAGTAATGCGTTTTCCTTTTTGCGCGGATGCTTTTGTGGGATCACCAAAAATGCCATTTGAAGTGGCTGCTTTCATTGTTCTGTAGCATGCTCCGCGCGAACCGTGCAGCATATCGCTTTCTGCCCATTTGAAAGTAGGCTCGTTCGCACCTTTGCTGATTTGAGTTTTATCAACGAGGTGATTTGCTGCAAATTCAATAACAGAGGTTTCCAGTTCACAGGCATGACCGGTGCCACCAGGTCCTGTTTCTGAGATTTGCATTAAAGCTTCTCTTACCAGCTGCCACCAGGTTACCGACACAAAGTGTGCATGTCGGTATTTGTAACCCAACTGTTCCATTATTACCTGCACGATTCCCTGGTTGCCGCCATGACTGTTGAACAATATGATCTTATAAAAGCCATGGTACAAAACCGATTCAATGATCTCTTTTGTTACCAGTGAAAAAGTATGGTGACTTAAAGTCAGGGTTCCCTCAAAATCCATATGATGATCAGAGCAGCCTATCCCTACAGAGGGAAGTATGAGCATATTGGGATTAATGCGATCGTTGAGCGTATACAAAAAATGCTCACCAATGATCCGGTCTGTTGCCAATGGCAGATGTGGGCCATGTTGTTCGGTAGCCGATACAGGTAATAGCACCGGAATACCTTTATCAAGCTCTGCTATCTGCTTTGAAGTAAGCTGATCCCATATCATAATGCATCGCGTTTAGTAGTTTAATTACTTGCCGCCCACAATTCTATTTCTACCAGCAGGCCTGGTAACAGTCCGGTTTGAACAGCAGTTCGAACCGGCAGGGGAGACAAAAAATATTTACGGTATACCTGGTTAAACCGCTCCCATTGACCAAGGTCTTTCATATACACATTCACTTTAAAAACATCCTGCAACTTGCATCCGGCACTTTCCAGGGCCTTGCTGCAATTCTGCAACGTGAATATCGTTTGTGTTTCAATGCTGTCACCCTTAATATTTCCATCACCGTCTATAGCGGCCTGGCCGGAAATAACCACCAGCTTTTTTCCTTCAACAATTAATACCGGAGAATAGGGTCCGGCTGTTTTATGCTGGCCCGCATGTGCAGGTAGGTGCATGGTTGTATTACCCGGATGCGTTACCGGCATAGCATCATAAGGAAGATAGCCGGTAAAACCAGTGATTTTCCACTGGCCGTTTGTTTTGCGGCAATAAAATAGGCTTTGCCACTTCAGGGTAATTTTTTGACCATCGGATTTTGCAATATCACCGGAAAATTTTTTTCTTACCAATGCAGTATTGCTACTTAAATCTATATCATTGATGGTTGTTACCCGCCATAAACCGGCCGAAGCATCTTCTGCCCATTCAGTTGCCTTAAAAGATCTTGCCTGTTTCAACCACGCAGTCCTATATAATTCCACATCAGGAAATTTAAATTCCCATTCATCGGGGTTGTTTGAGAAACAGGCATCCACGCCGGTAAATCCGTCTGTCATAAAATCATTGGCGATCATTGACCAGTCCTCCTGAAGGAATGCATCTATATCTCTTTTCATCAGCATTTCCCAAATATACCGCCGGTCTTTGTCTGTTTCGGGAAATGGATTTTGTGTTATCATAAATGATATTCTTTTTTGGCGGTTTGATAATGGGCTATGGCATCCGGGTCGGGCTCGACGCCTAATCCGTTTCCTTGTGGCAGATAAACATAAGGGGGTTCAAACAAGAGAGGCGTTTTAAGTAAATCGTGCGTTCTTATTGAACGGCCGAAGATATCGCTGGGCCATGTGCAGGAAGCGGCGGCCGATGAACAATGAACATACATAGCTTCAAGTATACCAAGGTCTATCTCTGATCCGTGCCAACAGGGCAAACCGGCGGCAGAAGCGATATGGTCCATCCGTTGAAAATCGGCTAACCCGCCGTTGAAATTAAACCCGTCCACTGCTTCAAGCTGAATCGCCTGGATGGTATCCTTTATACGTTGCCCATCCAGCAAATAAGGTAAAGAAACATGCAGCACAATAGGAATGGAGCTATATGCTCTCAATGAAGCATATTCCGTTAGCTTCCAGCGGGGAACCGGATCCTCCAGACACAATACATTACCGATATTTTTCAGCCCGTCAATTCTTTTCCGGGCTTCAAAAGCATATTGCCATCTTTCATTGGGGTCCAGTATTACCTGCATGGAAGGAACCGTTGCCGCAATCGTTTCGCACCAGCCCTGTACGTCATCCTGCAAATCGCACTTGAATTTGATGCAGTCATACCCTAAAGCATGGTAGTTATTTACCAGGTCCCCTACCTCCTCAATGACCCTGTGGCTCGACCATGCGCTTACCTTCACTTTTTGTTTGCATGGTCCTCCCAGCAAGTCCACTACCCGCATGTTATGCAGCCTGGCATAAGCGTCCCACACAGCACATTCAAAACCATCATATTCCCTGCAAAAAGTAAAGGGAAGATTTTGCAGGCTCAGGGTTTCTATGTCGCTTCCCAAAAGCGTATGGATGATAGCTTCTACGGTAGCCCAGTTATGATTCCGGTAAAGCTCTCCCCATCCGGTAATCCCAGATTCCAGTTCCATCTTAATGAGCAGCTTCGGAAGTTTATCAAACTGCAGGCTCCACCTCCCAAGCGCTCCCACGGGCAGCTTGTGCAGAGGTTTACTCACCTGTTTGCTGTCAATGGCGCCTTCATGGGCAGGAACAAGTACCTCGTAGCATGTAATTCTCGAAATCTTCACTTTGCAATAGCTTTATGATCTTTAATCTTATTCATTTTATGCACAAACGGTTGCCTCCTAAACTCCTGACAGCCTGATCGTGTCACCATTGTCAACGCAGAGGGTCTGGCCTGTAATGGATTTACCGAGGTCTGAAAGCAGGAATACAACAGCATAGCCACAATCTTCGGGCTGTACCGCACGTGGTATCGCTTGCCCTTTTTGAATATAATCCTGTACCCATTGTTCGGCCTCGCTAGTCCAGGTTCTGATCAAATCATAGTTTTGTTCAGCATGAACATAGCCGGGCGCAATCGCATTTACCCGTATGTCATATTTGCCCAGCTCTACCGCCATGCCGCGTGTTAATCCCTCTACTGCAGATTTAGCACTGCCGTAAACCGCGTATCTCAACATGGTAGAATGAGCGTGAACCGACGAAATATTTACGATATTGCCTCCCGACTGATGCTTTAAAAGCTGTTTGACAAAAAACTTTGACATCATCCAAACGCCTTTTATATCTACTTTGTACAAATCATCAAATTCCGTTTCGCTCGCTTCGTATGCAAATTGGCTCAACCCCACACCAGCATTATTCACAAGCCCGTGAATAATGCCTACCTCTTTTTCCAAACGATGGAACATGGTTTCCACTTCAGCATACTTGCTGACATCTGCAATCACGGGTATGGCATTGGGATAGGTTTTTAAGACCGCATCAATTCGTTCCTCACATTTTTCGTTTATTATAAGACGTGCGCCATATTGATGAAGCGCTTTGCAAATTCCACCGCCAACGCCGTAGCCTCCTCCTCCTGATATTAAAATGTTTTTCCCGGTTAGATTCATTGTATAATAGTTATAAGATTACATTACCCCGTAAGCGGAGAAAGCCGCACAAGCGCTCATCCCTTCTTTAATTTTTGTTTTTACGATATTTTCTTTTAGCGATTTCTCTATGGATTTGGTAATGATTTCTTCTTCCCGGTCCTGTGGTATTACGCATACCCCATCCACGTCACCGAAAATAATATCACCGGGTTTAACCGTCACTTCACCGAGCTTAATCGCTGTCCTGAAATCTATTACTTTCCCTCTTGGGCGCTGGTCCTGGGAATACCCGCCATAAGAGAAGGTAGGGAAATTCAATTGTATAACCCCTTTCGTATCTCTTGAATAACCATTAACCACCGCCCCGGTACATCCTAGTTTTTCTGCTCTGGTACTCATGAGTTCACCCCATAATGCATAAGTTGGCGATGCGCCTGTACAGATGTAAACCTCATTCCGTTTCAAATCATCCAGAGCCTCCAACATCAACCCGAAAGGTTTTTCCAGGAGTTGCGTGTTCATGTTGTCATCAATGTCTGCTTCCAGCACAGTCATTGCTCTTCCCACTACTATCATGGCATGATGCAATGGCCGGATTTGAGGAGGTAAAAACTGATTTAACAGCCCAGCCTGATCCATTATATCTCCAACGACCGCTGGAAACAATTCCTGCTTCATGGTAGCAAATAAAGCGTCATCGTTTTTCCATTTTTTCATAAACGTGTTTTTAACAATAATGGGATATTAACTTGCCTACTTCCTATTACCTCTTCGTCATAGCAAGCAGTCTTTATGTACTCACAAATGAAAGCGCTTTTTCCTGCATATTCTTGGCTAATGTCTCATCTTTAGCATAAACGGATTCATACAATTATAGCATAATACTTTTTTATAAGTGGGAAGCATATGAAATGGGATGGGTCAAATATTATTTTCCTGCGCGATTCGAATAAGAGGTATGGATTTTCTAATTAAATATCAATGTCGTTTAGTTAAGGGAATATCTTTGAAAAAGGGGTGTATATATGGGGGATGAGTCTTAATTTTATTGTTCATTGAAAAAGTGATAGGATTATAGGGTAAGTTCTCTTAACAATACAAACCAACTGATTGAAGATGATCAATACAAGAACCGTTCGAAAGACGGCGAGAAAGGATTTACCCGTGATCGAAAACTCTCCTTCAAAAATTTAATAGTAAGAAAATCTTCTTGCTTTAATTCAAAGAAATGCTTATCTCTGTAATGAAACAAATGGTTGGAAATAATGCCTTTGTTGGCCTTAAAAACATCTGCATAACCAGTTCTGCCCTGACCTTCAAGTTCTTCAATGATTATGTCATAGAATTCCAGTACCCTTTTCTTAGGCCCAATAATACCAGCTTGTGGCTTTATAGAGGGCATAACAGCAAATACAAACGCAACCCATCAATACCATCGCGGTAAAGCTTCTGATATACCTGAATGCTGAATTGATATCTTTCATTTGCCTGAACATTATACCCACATTTTCATCTATCTTTATTTACCAGATATTTTACCCTTGAAGTATCCTTTGCTGCTACCGGATTTTAAGAAGCCACCAGTCACGAATTTTTTCCGGCGTTGGTGTTCCAGCGCCCCGCCGTTGTTGTGTATGTAGGGTTGGGATGTACATAGCATACCAACAACAGAAGGACCTGAGGTAAAATATTGTTGGTGAAACCTTCGCATCCGAGCTAATCGTAACACCGACGATGGCAGAAAAAATATCACCTCTTGTTGTTGGTGACGCCGACACGCATTACCCATCCACGAACACCAACAACGGCGGTAAAGGGCTTTTATCTTTTCACCCACATTTATTTCAGCAGGATACTAACCGGCGCAAACGCCCTGATGTTCACATCAATCGTATTTTTTATGGTAAATTCTTTTGACAGGGATTCGCCACGTAAATTACAAAAGCGGGCTGTTTTATAGGGATGACCGGTAGGAAGGGTAATGGTACAGGATCCACTATTTCCAGCCTGCTCCCAGAGGCGCAGAATTGTTCCATCGCCATCCGGATTTTTACCAAACGCTGTTATTAGAACACCGGCCGCCGAAACAGTGATGCCAGTCTTATTGATGGGCAACTTCCCCGCTTTACCTTCTGCCACGCCTGTTAACAAAGGTAAGCGTGTTTCCCATCCATATTGCGTTAGGTTGGCAACTGTTTGCGTGCCTTTGTCTACCGGCCATATACGTACTCTTTCACTCCAGGACCCTTGTTGCCACAACGCGAAATTTGTATTCCACATATTATTGTAAAGAACTACAAATACAGAAGGAGTAGTGGGTATATAATCCATAGAGAACTTCCAGAGCCCGGGTTCGCCAGGACTAATTAAGGGAGCATCTGCCGAAGCGAGTGCTACACCCGATTTGTTGGCTTGCGTAATGGCTACGCCTGTAGTTACCGCCATCAGGTGTCTGTTGGCGCCGGGAACAATATCCTTTGCCGGATCTATTGGACCTCCCAGACGACCTACAGTAAATGTCGGTTTCTCCACGTTGAATGGAAAACACAACCATCCACCTTCTGCTTGTTTATCCGGCGTTTTCGATTCCACCGTCCATTTAATATCTACATAAGCAGCATCGCGGGGAAAAGTAAATGTCAGCATATATCCCTCAGCAAAGCCATTTGCTGAAATTGCTGTTAACGTAGCAATATCTGCAACTGTAGAATGCATAACGCTTATTTTCCAGTCATTTGGTGTAAAGGCTAAATAAGGTATTTCCGCTGCGCCGGGCATTCCGGGCTTGCCCAAATCATTTAATGCCCAGCCATCTTTTAGCCGGCTGTAAGTATTAAACCAGTTATCTACTTCATTTTTACTAAAACGCTCATGTAAAAACTGCCCAACAACATACTTCGATGATTGATCAACCAACTCACGACCGGTTGATTTTTCGATCAAAGAGGAGATGCCACCTTTTTTCAAATCAAACGTAACGTTGAAATATGGGTTACCAAAAGTGGTTGCTTCATCCCTGGTAACGGTTCCTTCATTTAATTCATTGGGTGAGAAAGTGGTGTAACCAGAAGCAGCTACTTCTTTCACATAAAAGTATTTTCCTTTTTCCCAGGGGTTTTCAATCATTCCCGATCTTGTCCAGGGCAGGGGATTATATACCACCACACGTTTACCTTCCTTATCAACGGCAGCGGCCAATAAATCAAGATGGGTATTGAGCGCTTTGCTTACGATCTCGTTGGCAGTACGGATGTATTGGCGTTTATCATCGTAAGAACGAAGCCATTTTCGTTTACTTCCGATAGCGGTATTGTGGGCATCGCTGTTTTTAAGAGCGGCGTAATTGCCGTTTTCGGGAAGGGGTTCTGCGGCTGCTTCCTCCATCCATTTTTTCCATGCGTCACCGTAGCTGTAACGCGGGCCGTATTCCGCATTCATTCCCCAGGTATGTTCCCCATACAAAAGACTCTGTTCGTAAGCTTTGGCCAGCTTTTCGGCAAGAGGTGCAACAGGGATGCCCCAGGTTTTCATTTGTGTATGCAAGCCATCGAGGGCTGATTCCAGGGGACGAATATTCCTGGCAATTTTTGTTTCCTGTGGATTCGATTGCAGACCATGGATCCACGTATCGGGACAATCGCCTTTTACGGTTGGCAGCTCAGGGTTTTCAGCAAGTACCGCTTTAGCAAAATCATCGAGTGTACCAAAGTGAATTTTTATGCCGGGTAATTCTTTTGCAGCATAGGCGAGCAGCTTATCAATTTCCTGTGGGCTTGGCGGGCCATGATTATCACCCGTCATTTGCATGGCCAGGTAGTTCCTGCAGGGCCAGTCAGGCGTTGGCCTGATGTCGGAGCCATAAAGGGAGGTATAATTGCACAATACTTTTGATCCATCGGCTCCTTCCCACCAGAACAGCTCGGGAAAACGTGGATACTGACTGGCGGGGTTACAACCCAATTGCAAAAATTGGATGCCCGCATTTTTCAACAATGTTGGCATGATCCAGGAATGACCGGGTACATCCGTCATTTTTGCGCTGATGGGTAACGCAAGACCATATTTCCTTGCTACCGCTGATGAAAACCCCAAACCCCGCACCAAATCTTCATAATCCAGTGATTCTGTATGTGTGGTAAAAGGAAGCCCGTGAACGACAAGTGATCCTGCCTTTATTGCTTTTTCAATTCTTGCTCTGCGTTCCGGCGTTTGCAACGGACCAAGTATTTGTGCCTGCAGGGGCCAGCCGGAAACCGTCCACGCAAAACGCTTTTCTTCTGGCAGCGTTTGGCTTTTTTCAATGATCGTTAATGCATTGTCCATCATTTCCTCGCGGTACCGTTTAAATACATTTTCCGGCAGATCAGTAAATCCCAGGTCAAAATGGGTTTTAAAAACCACCCATACATCAGTCACTCTTGGATTGATATTCTTTTTTCCCTTCGGCTGCTGCGCGTTTGCCGCTAATGCGAAAAGTGCAATAAAAATAAGTCCTGCAATTTTTTTTCCTGACATTGCAATTAATTTTGAAATCAAATAATCTACCGGTTTTAGGAGAATAGTTTTTTGAGGCATGGATATAGGTTTTGCTGTTTTCCTATTTGTCATGAAATAGATGCGGGTACTACCAGTTGTTTCAGTCGGCTTCATCCATTTACGAACATACCTCCTTCAGTCAAATTGATTATGAACCGATACCAAACTCAAAGGCATTGCTTTTACCAGATTTAATGTTCAGCCAATCATTACACATGTAAGGCTCACCAACCAACGCAGCACTTTTCTTACATCAATACCGTACTCCCACAAGAAATTTCAAATGGCTGATCCAAAAACAACGAATCCATGCTCGAATTTAAGCAAACGAAATGGGAACAAATTAAGTCAAACCATTTGGGCTTTTTTATCAACGCTTCCCATCCCGCAATGATTAAATGCGAAACAACTTAAAACCCCCGAATTGAGATCCTGATTTGTATAGTATTTTGGTTTTTGCAATAAGCAGTACACTATTAGCCTATCAAATAGAAAATGCTTGCAAACATAAAAAAATGAAGACGGTTAAGCATTGTCGGGCCAGTACCATCGAAGGCAAAACAAAACATCATTTTCTTTTTGGTTGAATTGTGACCCGTAAGGGGAGTTGTATAAAAGCGTTTTATATCAATGTTGCGGAAGTCTTTTGATATTTTGTAGCTGCAATGGATAAGGATTATACAAACGATAAAAATGTCTTTTCAGAAGATGATTTTATGTGATGCGATGATTTAGGCGGACATATATTCAGCAGTGCGTTGCGGACGAAGCTTCTTCTTGCGCAAAACGCCTGTAAGGCAGGCCCATTTTAGGCATTCATTCGCTGAAATACAGGCAGCACGAACCAGAATGCAGCGCCCTTACCGGGTTCGCTGGTGACCTGTATAGATGCCTGGTGCAGTTCCAGTATTTTTTTTACGATAGCCAGACCAATACCCATTCCTTTTTTAGGCATTTCATCTTTGTGTAATTGTTTATAACGTTCAAAAATATATGCCTGGTCTTCATGGGCAATACCAACGCCTGTATCTGCTATTTTCACCTGCACACCTTCCGGTATATATTGGAGCTGTATCGTAATGCTGCCTCCATCGGGGGTAAATTTGAAAGCATTGTCAATCAGGTTCTGTAATACTCTTTCTGTAAGCGCGATATCAGCAAACACCGGCGGCAGGTTGTCCGTATTATTTAGTGTAAGCTGTATGTTTCTTTCTGTCGATTTGAGCTGGTAAGCTATAAGTATATCGGAAGCCAGCTCATCAAGCAGGAACTGTTCTTTCCGGGGACTTACCTGGTTGGCTTCCAGTTTAGCGTATTGAAACAATTGGTCAACGAGCATCGATAATTTTTTGGAGCTTTCGGCTACTACCGACAGGTATTTATTTTTTTCCTGTTCTGTCAGGCTATCCTTTTTAATCATCAGGGTTTCCACGTATCCCTGCATAATAGACAAGGGTGTGCGCAAGTCATGAGAAACATTGGCAATAAGCTCCTGGCGGAATTTATCAGCAGCAGTGATCTTATCAAAATTATCTACGATCACGTCGGCCATTTCGTTGAAGGTGGAAGTGAGCATACCCAGGTTGCCTTTGGCATCCCCTTCAATTCTTGCAGTATAATCGCCTCCTTTAAACCGGCTTACTACCGCTGCAATCTGGCAGATGCTGTCTGTTATCAGGAAGAAAGTAATCACACCGACAATGAAGGCCATCAACAGTGCACTGAAGAAAACATACAATCCGAGGCGGTAATACAGGTGATCGTTGAGTGTATTGAGTATCTCTCTTTGTTTCTCACTGGCCAATACTGCGTATACATATCCGGTGAGTTGCCCATGTTCATATACCGGTGCTGCCGAAAAAATGCCCGGCTCGTCGGGTTGCTTGGGATTGTCGCCGAGCGGCCGTTCGCCTTTTTTTACAGCAAGCCATTGTTTTACTTTGGCAATATCCACGTGATGATTGCGTACAGATTTATCCGGCACCACATAATCGGTAATTTTGCCGGTGGTGTCCAGCAGGTAAACTTCTACGCTGGGATTAGCCACCATAATAGAGTGGATGATGTCGTGCGTAACAGCGGTATCCGGTTTGCCATTTTTCAATGGATGGGTAAAACTGGCCAGGTGAGCGGCTACATTACCATACAGTTCCTGGTGGGCCATTGTGTAATAGGATCTGGATAGCTTTGATCCGATCAGCACAAATACTATTCCCAGTATGATCAGCAGGATAGAAAACACCGCAGTGATTTTCCAGAATAAAAGATTGCCCCTGATTGTTTTTACCGACATAATTTTTTGTTTTATAATTCTTCGTTAAACCGGTATCCCACCCCCCAGGTGGTAAGGATAAATTTAGGACTGGATATATCCTGTTCTATTTTTCCCCTCAAACGGTTAATATGAGAATTCACCGTGTGCTCATAACCTTCAAAATCATATCCCCACACCAGGTTCAGCAGGCGTTTGCGACTATAGCTTTTTCCCGGGTTGGAAGCCAGCAGGATGATCAGGTCAAATTCTTTGGGAGAGAGGTCAATGCGGGTTTCGTTGAGCGTCACTTTTCTTTTGTCTGTATCTATTTCCAATTCACCAAACCTGATCACGGATGACACCGCAAATTCATCCTTTTCGGGTGAATATTCTTCCTTCCTGCGAAAGATCACTTTTACCCTCGCAATAAATTCCCTTACACTGAAAGGTTTCGTTAGGTAGTCATCCGCTCCTGTTTCGAGCCCTAATACCTTGTCAATTTCTTCCGACAGCGCAGAGAGAATGAGTATTGGCGTATGGCGGTCTGTTTGCCTTATCCTGCGACAGATTTCCATTCCATTCAAACCGGGCAGCATAATATCCAGTATGACCAGGTCAAAGGATTGTTCCCTGACGGCAGCCAGTCCATTTTGCCCATTGGCAGTTGCAACAACTTCGCAGCTAAGATCGTTCAGATGGATTGTGAGCAGTTCAACGATATTGGTATCGTCTTCAATCAGTAATACTTTGTACATATGGCTCAGATTGAAAATAAATATTTGATCAAAATTCTGGAAAAAAAGTGTCCGATCTGCGCCGTGATACTTTTGTTATAATTCTGCAACAGCTTTGAGACATCCCGTTTGTTCTTTTGTGTGATCAAAAAAAACAAAAAATGAAACACAATATTGCACTAACGCTTATGATGCTCTCTGCAGTTGTCTTGCTGGCATCATGTAAAAAAAACCATGAAGTAGTAACCCAACCCAATACCATTACGATTGAAAATGTACTGGACAGTAAGCCCCTGGTGGAATCCGGAACATTTAAGGGAATGGGAACCCCTCCGGTCATTTTTCCCGGGCAATCGGTATCTTTTACCTTCTCTGCTGCCAGGAACCAGCATTTAACCTTTGCCACCATGTACGGATGGAGCAACGACTTGTTCTTCGCACCCGAAAACCCCGGTATCAAATTATACAATGATGATGGCACGCCTGTTACCGGCGATGTATCTGCACAGATAAGATTGTGGGATAACGGAACCCGCATCAATCAAACTCCGGGCATGAGCGTTTCCCACCCCGGGGAAGCAGAAACGAGTTCTAAAAATATAAAGGAGGTTGGTGCTACCGATGACTACGGCAATACCTATCTTCCTGCCTCGCAACTGATGGAAGTGACGCTTGACTACAATGGCAGTTCAATGTTCACACTCACCATTATGAACAATTCGGGTGGTACAATAAATGAAACGCCATTTAGCCCGGGTGTTTGGGCAATATCTTATACGGCAGGCGGCAACCTGCTGATGCCGGAGCCCCTTTATTCAGCAGATAAGCCTACGGCCAATGGGCTTACCGATATTGCTGAAATGGGCAATAACACTGCATTAGGTACTTATATCGCCGGCCTTACCGGTATCTTCACCCCATTGTCGCCCGTGTTAGTGGTAGTGTATAAGGGAACTGAAAACCCGTTTTACAAACCGGGTGAAAATGATCGCGGGGAAGGGCTGAAAGATCTGGCACAAAAAGGCAATGCGGATGTTTTAGCAGCGTTCTTACAAACAAAAAAAGGCGTAAAGCGTGTATATGTGTTAAAGGAAGCTTCAACCACGGTATTGCTTCCTAAGATCAGTGACGCAGTTGGAGGCAAGGTATCGCAGCAGCTCAGCGTTGCTAAAGGTGATAAAATTGCCATCGCTACCATGTACGGATTTTCCAACGACTGGTTTTTTGCAACAACCGGTAGCGATATAGATGCCTTGCAAAAAGGAGATGTTTCTTCTTACATTGGTTTGTTTGATGACGGAACGGCCATCAATCAGTATCCGGGAGCCGGTATCACGCAATTTAACCTGGCGGGAACGCCACTTGCTGAAAGCAAACCGATCCAGGCTGTACCTAATCCTAATGATTTTACCACCTTACCGGATATAAAAAATATGATCAAAGTAACACTGCAATAGTTTCGATCGTTTCAGGCAGCCTGTTTATTTTTTAAGCAGGTTGCTTTTATTTATGATCGCCTGTGAAAGTCCGAACTTCTACAATAACAGATGCTAAACCTTAAAATGAAAATTAAAATTTTGAGAATGTGGAATTACTCTTCCCTCCGCAGCTTCTCTCATATGCAGTCTTTTATTCCGCTTCCCCTTCACTGTCCGGCCATGTATTACCCGGGTAAGGTTTAAAGACATTAAAGGTAATGATAGCCGGGGTTGGCGAAGTCTTGACATGCCTGCAACATTCCAAGAGGGAAGTACTGAGATAATAAAATTGTAGAAATACACTTATAGTAATTTCCCCCATGCGTAGTAACGATTATTACAACATAATAACATAAGGTTCTATTTTTTGCAAGTCCAAACGATCGTTTCTTTGTGCAACAAATCCAATAAATCCTATTTAAGCCAAACCTTGAAAAACAACCGAAGCCTTAACTTGAACCCTAACCTGAAGAACAGCCTGAAACCCTGACCTAATCCCCAGACCCTGAGAAATCCAATGCAATGTCCTAAAAACCGACAAAGACATTGATCAAAGCAACAGCAGCGTAAAAACTGTTGTTGCTTTGTGTTTTTAGTGGCATTGAGAGTGAAAAAATGGAAAAGGCTCTGTAAAAATGGAACTTTTAGAACTATCCTAATCCTTCTGTTAAGTCCCTCCAATTAGTGTAGCGTTTTAATTAATGCTACAAGCGGTAACCCCAGTAAAAAACACATTTCAACGAGAATTTGACAGTAGCTTCCTTCGGGAAAGAATAATGGAAAGGGCATGCAGGGTTTAAACAAAGCCAAAGGCATTCAATCAATATTTCTTCTATAAATTCCGATACCAAAACAGTTTTTCTGTCATTTCTAAAATTGAACAGGAAAGAATATTTACATGAGGTGAGACGATTTTTATAAAAGCATGGATTATAGTGAGCATAGACAGTTCAATTTACTATGCATAGGGGAAAACTCCGAAAATGATGAATTTGGCTTGATCAAATTCCTTATTTTCGCCCCAATATGGCAAAATTATTGACTTCACCAGTTACTCCACCTTGAGT
>CAMPJQ010000016.1 GCA_946886925.1 uncultured Terrimonas sp. | reverse complement strand
TAAATCCACCTGACCCAAGCCGGGTAATTAATTTCCAGCTCCCTTTACGAATACTATAGGTTCCTCTTGATGATATATTAACTATTGCAGGCTGCCCGGCAACCGTTTCAGACTTTCCGGTAAGTACCGGTAAAATGGAATAGCTGTCTTCTGTTTCAAACTTCGCCGCATGCTCACCAACAAGATCGGCGCAGGTAGCCATAAGGTTGGCAAGCGTTGTGGTGACGGTGCTTACTGTTCCGGCTTTTACTTTACCGGGATAACGCACAATAAAAGGCACCCGGTGTCCGCCTTCAAAAGCATCACCTTTCATGCCACGGAATTCACCTGCTGCCCGGTGATGGAATTTTTCAATAAAATTTTGCCGCCAGTATGGGCCGTTATCGCTGGCAAAAATAACAATCGTGTTTTCGGAAAGTCCCATGCTGTCGAGCGTGTGTAATACCTGGCCTACCACATCATCTACCTGCTGCACATAATCTCCATACTCTCCTGCCTGCGATTTACCCCGGTAATTTTCAGTGGGTACCCAGGGTGTATGCGGTGCAGGCATTGGGAAATACAGGAAGAAAGGATTTGCTGAACCCGCCTGCCGTTTAATGAAATCATTGGCTTTCCGGGTAAAAGCAGGAAGCACGTCGTAAAAATCAAACGAAGGAGCCATTAATCCCTCACGCCAAAATGGACCGGTGTAACCAGATGTCAATTTATTTCCATTGGTATACCCGGTAGGCAGTTCTGTTAGCCTGTCGTTTTCTAAGTAACAGTAAGGCGGCATATCCAATGATGCGGGAAGTATATAGGAATAATCAAATCCCTGGGTGGTGGGGCCGGCTGCCGGCGCTTTGGTAAAATTTATATGATCCGGGTTCATTTCCTTTTTTATGCCGTACAAATTGTCTTTGTTGAATTTGGGGTTGATCGAGTCTTTGAATGCATCTTTCGGTATCCAGTCCAAACCCAGGTGCCATTTGCCCACTACAGCAGTATGATACGATTTTGTTTTTAAGAGTGAAGCAACAGTGGGTTGATTGGCTTCGATCAGGGTTCTGCTGTATCCCCGCAAAACACCCACAGGAAGCCGGCTGCGCCAGGGATACCTCCCGGTAAGCAATGAATAACGAGAAGGCGTACATACAGAAGATGTAGTATGGGCGTCGGTGAAACGCATGCCCTGTTTTGCCAGTCCGTCAATATGAGGCGTGACTATTTTTGATTCCGGGTTATTAACAGAAACATCACCATAGCCCATATCATCTGCAAGAATATAAACAATATTGGGCAGGTTATTTTTTTGCTGGGCATACAGTTTGCCTGTTTGCATCCCCATCAGCAAACAACAGGACACAAACAGAAAGCTGAACCTTACAGGCGCATGAATCGTATCTTTTTTCATCATTGTTATTTATCTTTTTTTTCAATACCTTTTTTATACTGCTTTACAAAGTTTTGTAGCAGGTTCTTGGGCAGTTGTACCCGGTCGCCCGTTCTTTGCATATAAGCCGACAACTCAGCAATTAAATCATTTGCAATTGCTGCAAAATTTTGATCAAATGCCAGGTTCACTTTTTCCTGCGGATCTTTTATTACATCATATAGTTCTACAAAAGCTTCGTCCTTAAACATATCCACGATCAGCTTATAATTGTTTTTTACCACACAACGTTGCGGGCTGGCCAAGGATCCGTTACCATCGTACTGAATAAAAATTGAATTCCTGTCGAATGCTTTTCCTTCGAGAATGGGCATAAGCGAAAGTCCGTCCAATTGTTGCGGAAACGGCATGCGATTGTATTCCAGTAAAGTGGGCAGCACATCTACAAGACTTACCAGGGCATTGGATTCTTTAACTGAAGTTTGAAAGCTTTTGGGAAGTTTTACTACCAGCGGAACTTTGGCCGATTCTTCATACATGCACATTTTTTGCCAGAGCGAATGGCTGCCCAGCATTTCACCATGATCGGCTGTGAATACGATGATGGCTTTATCGTACAAGCCTTCTTTCTTCAACGCATTGATCACACGGCCCACTTCATCATCTAATAGTTTTACAAGCCCGAGGTATTTTGCCCATATCTCAGCCCATTGCTGCCGGTTATACCTTGATCCGATAAATCCCGTAAGACTATACATCTGCAGAGGCGACTGGCCAAAATACCATTGACCAACATTTGCCGGTGGTGTAAAATCTTTGGGAGTTATCATGGAATAATATGGCTCAGGGATACTGAACGGCGGATGCGGCGCCAGGAACATGGCATTCAACAGCAAGGGTTTTTTCTTATCCCTGTTTTTAATAGCGGCTATGCTTTCCGAAGCAATATAGTGATCAAGAAAATAATCAATGCCATCTTTGTAAACATCAAAAGCAGGCGTAGAATAAGATCGCAGCCGGGTATGTTCGCCGGATATGATCTCCGGGGCATTGTCTTTAAACTGTTTGCCCCCGGGTTTTGTTTTTTTATTGGCCTTTACCCAATCACTGTAGGTTTGCTGGGTAATCCATTTGGTTTTGCTGTTCGGGTCCTTATCTATTTTTTCTTCGGTAAAAAAATGCTGCTTCCCAACATGGTAACTGTCCCAATCCTTTTCCATCATGCTGTATAAGCTGGGAATACCGGCCTTCGTGTTGCCAAACTTTTCATCTTCCTCTTCCCATGGATTGATGAGCGAGCCGGTGCGGTTGGCATACAAACCGGTAAAAAACGAAGCACGCGATGGCGCACAAAGTGGTACCGCACAATAAGCCCGTGTAAAATTGACACCGTCTTTTTTTAAAGCATTTATATTGGGCGTTAATTCGCCCAATACATCTGTACGAAGCTGATCGGCCATGATAATGACAACAGGTGTCAACTCATTTTTTTGTGCGATGCAAATGCTGCACCAGCCCATAATCAACAGCGTACTGAAATATTTTTTCATATAGAATACAATTAATAACGTTTTGCCAATTCCGGATTTACTTCATTGATATAACTCATGAGCCTGCGTTCCATATCCTTCGCTCTTGCAACCTCCCGGTTTGAAAGATCGCTGATCTCGCCCGGATCCTTACTTATATTATAGAGTTCTGTTTTATTGGTTTTCCAAAATTTTATCAGTTTGTAATCGCCTGCAATGATTGCCGAATGCGGATAGCTGTTGTTGTAACGATGAAAGAAAAAATCATCGGAAAGTCGTGCTACTTCACCTTTTCCCCCATGCTTTAAAACATGTGCCAGACTTCCGCCGTCAATAGTACCCTCTGCTTTTTTGGTATTGCCGGCCAATTCATTGAATGTGGGGAGCAGGTCCCATCCTGCCACCGGAACATCCGACTGTGAACCTGCTTTTATACCAGGTCCTTTTGCAATAAAAGGAACACGGATGCCGCCCTCGTACAAAGTCCATTTGCCTCCCCGGAGCGGATAGTTTGTCATGGGTGATTTGAAGACTGAAGGCGGGTCGAGGCGGTTGCGCACAGGCGGAATAAATTCAACGGCGCCATTATCCGCCATCAGGAAGATGTAGGTATTGCCGGCAATTCCCAATCGTTCCACCATGTTCAGCAACTCACCGATACTTGCATCCAGGTCGTAGATCATCGCTGCCCACGCGGGATTGGTATGCTTTAAACCAGGCTTTTTTGATTTGAATTTGTCATAGCTTGATTGTCTGGATTCAAAATTAACATGCGTGGCATAATGCGATACCTGGAGGTAAAAAGGATGTTTTGTTTTTACCTGTTCCTGCATAAACCGAACAGAGCGGGCCGTTATACTATCCATTTGTTTGGGATTGCCGGTAATATAATGTTTGGTCCATTTTTCATTTTTGTCCTTAACAAGATCACCGGTTTTATTGCCTGTATCTCCATCGCTTTCATCATAGCCCAGTTGCTCCGGCGTTATTTTTGCACGCAGATCCCACTTGCCAAAATGCGCGGCTCTGTATTGACTGTTAAATGCTTTAAGCACACCGGGAATGGATTGGCGCCCAATGCCCGGAACATTATAATGGGCAGAAAAGGATTCATCGCCCTGGCGAATGGAGGTTTGTCCAAACTGTATGCTTCTTCTGCTTGGCGAGCAAATGGGGTCGGGCGCATAGCCTCTTGTAAAACGCATGCTTTGCGCTATCAGCCTGTCAATATTGGGTGTTTCATAATAATCACTTTTTGAGGCTGGAATGCGATCATCCATTTTTGCGGAGAAACAACTCCAGCCCAGGTCATCTGTTAGTATCAGGATAATATTGGGGCTTTTATTGTTCTGAGCAAATGAAGATTGAATAAAAATTACAAAAACAATCATCTGCCCAAGCAGGCTTCGGGCTGTTGTTTTAATATTTTCTATGTTACTCATATGCAATTGATATCAATTATTTTATAAATGCGGGATTGTATTTTCCTCTTTCTTTAAATCCTTCAAACGGGCGCATCAGGCCAAACCGCGGGTAGCTGTCAAAAATATCGCCGTTGCCTGTCATCCGGGGATCACCCTGTTCCAAAAGCTTTTTTTCGAGCTCTTTTTTTAAGCGGGTGCGAACAGCCTGCATATCTGCCGATGAAGAAAGATCATTCAAACAATAAGGATCTGTTTCAATATCATACAATTCGCTGCTCCCTCTTTTTTGAAATCCAAGACTAAAAAGTTCGGGAAGTTTAGATTGGCTATTCACCATAAATGATTTGGTGGGTGAGTCATCAACATCTTCATAACCCAGAAGGATGGGTTTCATATTTGCGTTATCCGAAATTGGAATTTGCTGCAGTGGCGCCGGATCACCCATTGGCCACCGGTTTGGTTTAAAATTTTCGATATAGAGATATTTGCTGGTGCGGATAGCCCTTGCAGGATAACCCACATTATCTGGCCGGGCGTGCGAATGCCTTTCCCTCCCGGTTAATATATATTGATCTGAGGGATCAATTTTCCCGGAGCCGGAAAGCGTTAGTATTGGCATCAACGTTTTTCCGGTAATTCCGTTAAAGTGTTTCACTCCGGCGATGTCCAAAAATGTGGGCGCCAGGTCAATAAGGCTCACCAGGTTATCTGCATTGCGTTGTTTTCCTTTTATTATAGGTCCACATATAGCCAATGGCACATGAATGCCATATTCCTGCAGGTTGGCTTTGGCATAAGGAAAAGGCATGCCGTTATCGGCAGTAACAACAATTATGGTTCGGTCCAACTCACCTGCTTCTGCCAGCAGTTGCAACATTTTACCCAATTGCTTATCGAACCATTCAATTTCAAGCGCGTAATCGAGCATATCATTTTTTACCAGTGAATTGTTGGGCAGGAATGGGGGCACGATAAGCCCCTCATCCGTAAGTCCTGCCGCCGCGCCTGAACCTTCTTCATAATTTCTGTGTGGCTCATTTGCGCCATACCAAAAAAAGAAAGGTTGATCCGATGGTTTTTCAGAGAGAAATATTTTAAAGTTAGCCGCATAGTCCGTTTTGCTGATCCCTTTTGTGGGTACACTGCTGAATTGTTTTGCATTGTAGGCCGGTCCAACGGGATTGCGGTTCCAGCCTCCATCTGCAAAATTTCCTGGCGCCCATGCTTTGCCGGTATACCCGATAAAGTAACCCTCATTTTGAAGCGCATTGGTAAATACAGGAAATTTTTTGGGGAATAAACTGGCATGGGTTCCGGCTTCTTCCAGTTGCCATATATGCCTTCCGGTAAGAATGGCTGCACGGGAAGGGCTGCATTGAGGGGCTGCAACAAATGCATTATTGAATAATATGCCGTTTGCAGCAATGCTGTCGAACACGGGTGTATGAAAAGTTTTTTGTCCATAGGCTGATGCATGCGGGTAAGACTGGTCATCCGCGATGGCAAACAAAATATTGAACGGCTTTGCCGGCTTTTTGCCACCCTGTGCCATAAGGGCATGCTGCCGGCAGAGCATAAGCAGCATCGCAAAATAAAAAAGCGTCCACATTTTTTTCATGTCCTGTAATTTACTGCAACATTTAACATGTGTAAAACCCGTTACCTTATTGGAGATACGGGCTCATCACTCATTTCCGAAAACCTTATTTTTCCATTAACCAGCTCAGCCAGCTTTGAACTTCCGGGTTGCTTTCCTCCATATTGTTGCCCCCGGAATTGTAAGGCGTTACCATAAGCGGCAAAAGCCGTATTTTTTTCTACTGATCTTATCTGCAATTGCGGGGGCAGGTCGTACGATAAAGCCGCTTCAATTTCCCAATCCGCAATGGTTAGCCTGGTCGTTCCCGTTAGCTCACCCGTTTCTTTAAACGGAAGTACTTTGCCATTTGCGGAAACCTGTATAACGGATAAAAAACGGATATTCTGCACTTTGGTTTTGTTGATGGCCTTTAAATGCCATTGCGTGTCTGAAAAATTTTTAGGTTTCCTGCCGGGATAATCCCTGAAGCCAACAGCAGGAACATCAAACTTATTGGTCAGTTGCCATGCAAATGGTTGTGAACTCCACAGCTTACCTACTCCTTTCGCGTTTTCGATAGCAGAGATAAATGTATTGTGTACCGGATCAAGTTTCATATTTTCGATACTGTGGATCAGCCACGACCATGAGGCAGCGGACCCGGCTTCCAACTCATCATAAATGATAATTATGCCGGGTTTCAGCAAAACAATATGCCTCAAAAATTTTTGCACGCCATGATCTTCTTTTGTTTCCGCACTCTGGTACGCCACGGAAGCATCACCTTTGATATATGCCAGTTGCTCACCCTGCAAAAAGCGGCTGAAATTACCATGCGCTTCGGCACTGTAAGGCTGCCCTTCTCCATTGATCAGTATCCCGTTCTGACTTTTGGTATGCTTGCTCCATCCCAACCGGTGCGGATCATCCATCGCCACTTTGTATCCGGTGCGGTAGAATAACCTTTTGCCTCCGTACAAGATATTAAAAGTATTCTGATCGGCGAGTATATGCCCATATGCCCCAAAAGGACTTGAACGCATGGCGATCATAATATCTTTTTGGGTATTGGCAGGATCTGTGTGCAGGGATGCAACGCCCGTTTCTTTGGCTACATGCATCATAGGAAAAGCAGGTGTAACGTTTAAAACAGGAAGGGATAAGCGATCTTCATTGATAAGCCTGAACCATCTTAATATGGGTTCCCGGGCGAGATCTGTTTTATGGTACTGTTGTAATTGACGGGCATACCATTCAAACTTTGGGTTTTGGGTAAGCCTGGCCATTTCGGTTGCGAATGCTGCATAGGATGCAGGCGGTTCAAACAATCCTTCTGTATTGTCGCCATAGCCATCAGCAGAGGAACCCGCGGGGAACTGGTAAATTAAGTTATTGGCCTCGCTGGTATACCAGGGATGTGCATTAATAAAATCAAAGCCTGTATACGCTTTTATTTTGGATGGAATTTCTACCAGGGTTTCCATATTCATGGTGAAATAAGAAGCACCCTCGGCCCAGCCACCATCCAATCCGCCCAATACAGGTGACCTTGCCAGGAATAATTCGTATGCATAGGAAAGCCAGTCTGCAGCCTCCGGTACGTGTTTGTAAAGCGCGATGGAAGTTTTAAAAAATTCATTCAATAACAACTGCCAAACATGGCCACTCAATACTTTTGATTCAATATTGTTTACCCAGCTTTTATAAAATCCATTGGCTCTTACTTTAATTGCTGCCAGCAGTATGTTTTTTTGTTCCGCAGTGAGCGTATCATAAAAGGTATCAAAAACAAGCGCCATATCGAACATGCATATCCCGTCTGTAAAATCGCTGAAACCCGAAATTCCCTTTGGATCCCAGCGGGCAATCTCCATCGCAATATCAACAGCTTTTGTACTATACAACTTGTTATTTGTAAGCAGGTAGGCCTGGCACAACGACAATACCATTTTATGCATCCTGTGGCCCAATGCCACTATGCCATCCTGCTTAATTTTTTTATCCTGTTTTTCATTGGCTCCTTTTATACCCAGGCTTGCATCCACTTCGGTAAGTATTTCATCTGTAACTGCTTTTTCGGCATCTCCAATGATTACCAGTGCGTCTGCTTTTTCAGATAACGCTGTTATGTTTTTATACGGATCATCAAGCAATATCCTTGGATGTGCTTTCGGGATCTTTGCCAGAAAACCCACGGCTTCCGGCGATGCCATTGGCAGGGTATTTGAGGAAACTGTAAAATACTGTGCCGGAGACCATGGTTTACCCGTCAAGCGGTATTTCCAAAACCATTTCCCCGGCTCCAACGCTTTATGAGGGTTGAAGATAGCGCCGTTTAATCCGGATGCATCAATAGTTGAGGTAACCGGGAAAGCACTATCCCGGGAAAGCTGTATATCGTATTTTACCTGTTTCCCTTTTTGATAAGGCCACCGCAGGATGGGAGGATTGAACACCACCGCTGTGCCATTGGCCGGCACCGTTACCCCAAGAAACCTGGTGTAAACCGCCCTTTCCTGTGCACTGCACAGGATGGTAACCAGGAAGAACAGGCAACTGCAAAATGATTTTCGTATATACATTATCGTTACTAACAGCAATAATGATCAGCAAGATCTGTTATTGAATATTTATTTTCTTTGAATATAGCTTTTCTCCATCTACTCCATAATGTGTAAAAACGATTTCAGGCTGAGCATTATTTGGTTTAACTTCCACTCCGAGAAATCCGCCAACAATATTTAAATAATGATGTTCGGGCAGTACATCGTCTTTATTCCATCCGCTGGCGTGCTCATTACTGGCCGGACCACAACTAAATTCCATTAGCCCCGTGTCTTTGTCCTGCGAAACATATTGCCAGTGCCTGTCGCCGCAAATGATGAAAGTGTTGGGATGAGATGCCACAAATTCCCTGATCCACTTTCCTTCGTATGCAAAGCCGGTATTGGCATGGTTGTCTTTTTTTTGCGGACGGTCGGGTCCAACAATGGGTGTTGGGCTGATCAAAATTTTACAGGCAGCATCCGATTCACTGAAAGTTCGCTTAAACCATTCCACCTGTTCTTTGCCCCATATTGATTTTTGGGGGCCATCCTGCATAGCATTTGCCGATCTGTACTCGCGAACTTCCATCAACCACACCTGCAGCGTTTTGCCCCACCGGAATGTGCGGTAGGGTTTATTGCTCATGGGAACCTGCTGTTTGAAAAGCTGCACCCCCTGCTGAAAAGTAAACTGCCCCATAAATTTATTTTTGGATTCGGGGTAGCAATCATTCATCCAGGTATCGTGATCATCTTTCATAAAATAGCAGGGCACATTCCTGTAAAAATCTACGGCATTCCTTAAACCGAACATTCGCTGCCAGCACCATTTGGCAAGTGGCAGGCTTTTGGCCACATGATCATAATAAAGCACATCGCCGGTATGCACCAAAAAATCGGGATGCAGCGCCTGCATGTGTTTATAAATTTTAAATCCACCGCCCAAAGGATCATCCTGGTCATTGTATTCGTGGCAGGTGGTAACCATAAACTGTACGTCATGCGGCTGTTCAGCCTTCCAGGAGGTTTTAAATCTACCTTTTATGGATGCTGAACTGGTTTTACTGCCAACAGCTTTTGCTTCAGCTTCAATTTCATATTCAATACCTGGTTCCAGGTCAACCAAACTGATGTGTGTTGAATAATCTGCCTGTTCATCTACCGCAACCCAGTCCGTGTAATCCCATTTGGAAGCTCCCGTTTTTTTGTACAGTAATCTTACTTCTCCGTTTGATCCGGGCGCCGATCCTCCTATGTTTGTAATACTATAGCCATCGGGGAACACTACTTTTACTTCCCTGTCGGGCCGGTCTTGTTTATATTTCTCTTTAAAATATTTCCGGGGATGCCAGTTGCCTGTTGCTTCATCAAAATAAGCAACCCGGGGAACGGGAGAGCGCCTGCCGGCAGGTTGCCTGTTGCCGGTTAAACGAAGCCATATTATTGCTGAAGAACCAGTAACCTCGCCTATTTTAATTCCCGTTGAAAAGAACGGGCCATCGCTGAGCTCAATACCTTTAAACTGTTTAATAACAGGCAGTAAACCACTCAGCCCCGCCGATGTTTGATAAATAAATTTTCTCCGTTTCATTTTAAAAAAGCATTTGCCGGTAATCCGGTCAATGACCCCTGCGTCTGTAACAACATCCTACCCGCGTATTAACCTACCATTTTTACATCTGTCTTTGGAGGGCTGGATCCCCTTACGATAATAGTTGGACTTATGATTGTTCCAATGGATTTTGCCTGCTTCCCATCATTATTGATCATATGCAACAGCAGCTCAATGGAATGGATTGCTATTTCATCAATGGGTTGTGCAGCTACCGTTATAGAAGGCGTAAGCAGCCTGAAAATATCATTATCGTCGAAACAAACAACCGCGATATCTGCAGGTATTTTTAAGTTATTTCGTTGCAGCGCTTCTATGCCAAATACACCCAGATAATT
This sequence comes from uncultured Terrimonas sp., assembly GCA_946886925.1. The sequence continues at coordinate 4,359 of CAMPJQ010000016.1, read as the reverse complement.
GGTAGCAAAAAACAAGGCGTCAAGATCCGGGTTGCCGGTAATAAAATCCTTAATGGCATTTATGATATGTTCATTCGTTTCTCCGAACGGGATTTCCAGTATTGCCTGTTTGGTTATATTTATGTGAGCATCTTTCAGGGCATCCATCACGCCTCTTTTACGGTCCACCATCTGCGACATGTCGCTGATAATAGAAACAAATCCAATTTTAGAATACCCGTTTCGCAGCAAATGCTTCGTCAATTCAACAGCGCCCTGGTAATTATCCAGTATAACGTAATTGGCTTTAATGCCCGGTACCAGCCTGTCTATTAATACAAATGGAATATTTTCTTTTTTTAATTTTATGATTTCACTTCTCAATCCCTTTGTAGCAGTAATTACAAAACCATCAACAGCGCTGTTTTTCATTTTAGCAATCAGATCTTTTGCCGTACTATAGTTATTTTCTGTACTGCTAAAAAATATGTTGTAACCATTTTTATACGCTTCCCGTTCTATGATCTTTGCAATGCTCCCAAAAAAATAGTTGCTGATATCTTCCACAATGAGACCAATGGTTTTTGATTTACCGGTCCTCAGCATCCTGGCCACACTATTGGGTTTAAATCCCCGCTTTTCTATCAGGTTTTTTACTTTTTTTACCGTGGCTGCGCTGATGTTCTTCTGCTCACTTTTTCCGTTAACAACAAAAGAAACAGTAGTAATGGATATATTGAGTTCCTTAGCAATATCCTTCATTGAGATTTTTTTACTACCGTTTTTCATATTATAATACTTTAAAAAGGTCTGCAATAAATACCTGCCGCTTTCCGCCGGGAGCGCCATTAAAACATACCTGGCTGTAATTTCTGCTCCAGGCCGGGTGGGGATCCAGCTTGTGCTGGCTTCCGCCCGAAAGTTTATCTTCCGGCAATGCCTGCCTGGTACCTCCGCCAACATCAGTAGGGATAGTACATAATATTAACTCCCTGTCGCTCCGGAGATCAATGAGCCGAATCGCTACTTCACCGGCAGGCGCTTTTACATAGGTTTGTTTTGGATAAGCATCCGCCAGTAAATATTTTCCGCCTGCGGCCACGCTGGGATGCCCGCTTCCCATGTGCTTTTCAGACAATATTTTAAAACCAGTTCCATCAAAACGAAAACTACAGAACAACATATCTTTAAATCCCAGCCATGAAGGCACACAATTCATTACAACATGCTCTCCATCGGGATGCCAGTTGGGATGATTGCCCGACCCGCCCAACCGTGCTACATGGTTCCACTTTTCTGCATTTAGACATTGCCGTAAGTTGCTGCCATCTGTACTCATGCTAAACAAAGAGGCATTTCTTCCTTTATTGTTTACCTGCGCCCTGAAAACCTGTAGTATCCTCGTGTTTTGTTTGTTGAATTTGGAATGAAATAAATACCCGGTACTACCAGCATATTTTTCTTCGTCCTCTGCCTGTTCAAAAAACTGCTGCATAGGCACAAGCAATTTTTTTTCATTCTTCAACAAGTCTGTTTTCCATAGGCCTTCCCGCTCCATATCTTCCTGTGTAAAAGGAACTGGTGTACCCGCCGGTCCATCAGGTACGGCATACCCGTACTGATGGATATTCATATTGAGCAGGTTGGGGCTAATGACGGATTTTTCATCCGGGGCTATATCGTATTTGGCGCCTGCATACGCTTTTACAGCTCCTTTCTCCATATCTATTCGTACGCAAACAGGTTGCCCGTCAATAATATCATTGGTATAAAGGAACCGGTCGTTGCTGTTGCCCCATTGAGCATTTGCCCCCAATTGAAATCCCCATGCTTTTGTTTGGTAAACCGTTTTAATTCTTTGTTGTTTCAAATCAATAACACACACATCGGCTATATCGCCCCACTGCGGTTTTTTACCCTGGTACGGGAATTTGGTAACGGCTAAAAAATTACCGGAGGGGCTCCAGGGGCATACATCATAAAAGGTATGCAGGTAAAAGCCATCGCCTGGTGTAACCCGGGTAACCGGAACGGCATATTGTCCTTCGCGGAAAGATTTAAAGTCATAGCGTTTCCAGTTACCGGGGTCAAAAGAAGTTGCCCATACCCGTGGCGATAGCCATGTGGCTGCAATACCCGCTGAAGTGTTATATATGAAACGTCGCCTGTTCATTGTTGGTTGCTGCAATTATTTATTTGCAGATGACATGGAAGGCGGAGCCATATTCAAATTGTTCCCCCATGATTTTTTAGGCTGTTCACCCATTTGTAAAATCAATTGTCCGCCTTTTACCAGCGTATCATGGAAAAACCAGGGCTGGTTCAGTGTTTTTCCGTTCAGCATTGCCGATTGTATATAAAAGTTTTTAGCACCATTATTTTTTGCTGTTATTACAAATTTTTTACCGGGGTAATAAGTTGGATTGAGATGAATGGTGATCTTATCGAAAATAGGGCTGCTGATCTCGTAAAATGGTTTTTGTGATGTGCCGCCATTTGTAGAAAACAAGCCTATCTTCATCAGCACGGCAAGCGATCCCATCAGCCCCTGGTCTTCATCACCGCTGTATCCTTTCTGCGGCGAAATTCCGCTGTACACGCTGTCAATCAGTTGCCTTGTCCAGTACTGCGTAAGCCAGGGTTTGCCTGCATAATTGAATAAAAAAGGCGTTTCCATGCAGGGCTGATTACCGTAATTGATATACACCCTTCTGAGCATTTTTTGATCGGCAGGATTTTCTGATTTACCGGAAACAAATCCATGTACACTTGCTTTTGTAAATGATTCATTCAACTTATTTGTAAAGGGTCCTGCTCCGCCCATTAAATCAATCAATCCCTTTACATCGTGTGGCACAAACCAGGTATACTGTGCAGCGTTGCCTTCATTCCAGCCATGTTCATACCGGAGAATATCCACAGGGCTTACCCATTTACCGGACTTATCTTTCACCCACATCCAGCCAATTTCTTTATTGAAGATATTTTTATAATTGTGTGCCCGCCTGCTGAACAAACGAAAATCCCCTTCCTTTCCCAGCGCTTTTGCCATTTGTGCAAGTGCATAGTCCTGGTAGGCATATTCCAGGGTTTGTGCGGCGCCGTCCTGGTGATAACCATATTTTATCGTATCCAGCGGATAGGGCACATAACCCTGCCGTATATACGCTTCAATACCACCGCCTTTAAAAGTATTGTGTTCATAACCGGCTTTACTCATCATGCCACCAGGAAAATGGTCTTTGCGCATTCCTTCGTATGCTTTGGCAATATCAAATCCACGGATGCCCTTCATGTACGCGCTTACAATAAAAGGTGTTACAGCAGCCCCTGTCATTACATAGGTATAATTGCCGCCTGAAGGGCCACGGGGAATCAATCCCCCGTCGCTGTACATTTGCAAAAATGAATTGATGAAAGATTCCGTTACTTCAGGATATACAAGATGCCAGAGTGTATTGAGCGACCATTGCGCACCCCAGAATGAATCTGAATTGTACATATTAAAAGCGGGCTTACCTTTTGCATTAAGAGGTACCCGCCGCGCAGTTGGACTTGCGCCGGTGTTGTCAATATAGGAACCGCTCACATCACTTACTATTCGCCTGCCCTGCAATGCATGCCACAGATCGGTATAAAATCGGCGTTGTTCGGTAAGGGTACCGCCTTCCACTTCAATCCTCCCCAACCATTCATTCCATTCACCGGCAGATTCTTTTACTATACGGTCAAAATCCCAATGTGGCAATTCGGTCATCAAATTATTTTTTGCTTCCGCTGTACTCACATAGGAAATGGCTATTTTCATTTGCCGGGTTTCATTGGCACTTGTTGCAAAGCCGAGATATACGCCAGTATGCTTTCCCTCAACACTGTTCTGCACGGGTATGATCTCACCATTTTGCCAGCCGCCAAAAATGGCAAAGGGCTTATCCAACTCAGCTATAAAATAGATGGTTATTGGCTTAGGTCTTCTTACAGTAGCCGCCATCGTTACGGAACCTTCTATTGAATGGTCACTCACTTTCTTTACGCTGGCACTTTGTGTGGCGGAAGATCCCAGTACCGTAGTAAAATCGAAAAGAATATTGGCTGAATCTGTTTTGGGAAAAGTATACCGGTGAAATCCAACTCTTGCAGTTGATGTTAATTCTGCTGTAATGCCATAATCTTTCAATACTACTTTATGATAACCGGGTTTGGCAATTTCCTGCTCATGCGAATAGGAAGAGCCATATGCCGATGGACCCAATTGACCTTTAAAAATGCCGGTAGTGGGCAACACCGGAATGCCCGACATTTCCCAGCAATGAATATGACTAAAACATTTTATCGTGTCCTCATTATAACGGTAACCCGTATTCCAGGTACCGTCCAAGG
>CAMPJQ010000015.1 GCA_946886925.1 uncultured Terrimonas sp. | reverse complement strand
CCCGTGTTACTGTAAAACTAATCCTGGACAAAAAAGCCTCTTTTCTCATGCTTAAATTTGAGATAGGAGGAATGGTTACCTTGTTATGCGACTTATGTGGCAATACCCTGGAAAAGAGCCTGTGGGATGATTTTGAAGTACTGGTAAAGATGGTTGACAACCCGGATGAAATGAATGCGTCCGAGGAGGATCCGGATGTATATTATATATCAAGAACAGAAAGTCATATTAATGCGGCTGGCTGGATATATGAATTTATCAATCTGAGTATTCCATTGCAGCGCACCTGCGGAGAAAATTCCGACGGCAGTTCAAAATGCAACCAGGAAGCGCTGGATATGCTCAGAAAACTAAACGAACGCAATACAGAAAATGAAAATCCGATCTGGAAAGATCTGGACAAATTCAGAAACAATTAAAATTTGGTGTTATGCCCAATCCAAAACGCAGACACTCTCAGCAACGCAGTGCAAAAAGAAGAACACATTATATAGCTGAGACAGTGACATTAAGTAAAGACAGCGCTACAGGCGAAACGCATGTACGCCACCGTGCACATGTGAGTGAAGGAAAACTCTACTACAAAGGGAAAGTAGTAGTAGAAAAATCGCCGATTAAATAGTATTTTTTACTTTTTTGATATGGTTCCCAATTCCGGATAAATAATATTATTTGGATTTGGGATTTGTATTTTTCAGATTTTCCCCAAATTTGCTGAATGAACATCGCCTTAGATATGATGGGTGGCGACTTCGCCCCTCTTGAAGCTATTAAAGGAGCATCGGCATACTTATCGGAAGCACCAGCCCCCGCCCATCTTCTTTTAATAGGAGATGAAATTCAATTGCGGATGCTTTTACAGCAACACGCTTTAAACTCAGATAATTTTACCATTGTTCATGCGGAACAGGTAATTGACATGCACGAACATCCTACAAAAGCGCTGAAGGAAAAACAACAATCTTCTATTTCTATTGGATTTCATTTATTGGCTTCAGGGAAGGCAGATGCTGTTATTAGTGCAGGCAATACCGGCGCTATGCTTGTTGGTGCATTATACAGCATCAAACCCATAGAAGGCATAAGCCGTCCAACTATAGGTGCATATATGCCACGGGAAAATGGTAAGCTTGGACTTTTACTGGATGCAGGGATCAATGCCGACTGTAAACCGGAAAATCTTACACAATTTGCCATCCTGGGTTCCTTATTTGTACAGCATGTATGGAATATTGAAAATCCGAGGATAGGTTTACTTAATATCGGTGAAGAAGAAGGGAAAGGGAACCTGCTGGCACAAGCCACATTTCCACTGCTTAAAGAAAATCCTTTAATCAACTTTATTGGCAATATTGAGGGACGCGACGTCTTCCTGGATAAAGCAGATGTAATCGTTTGTGAAGGATTTACCGGTAATGTAATGCTTAAGATGGCAGAAAGTGTTTACGATATAGTAAAACGCCGCAATATACATGATGCCTATTTCGATCGTTTCGAATTTGAACAATATGGCGGCGTTCCGGTTCTGGGCGTTAATAAACCAGTGATCATCGGCCATGGTATTTCACATGGACCATCTTTTAAGAATATGATCCTGATGGCTCAGAAAATTATTGAAATAGACCTTATTGAAAAAATTAAGAAAAGCTTTAAATCCGGCAGCTAATTAAGCCCTAAATGATTTAACAGCTCCATTTAATCAATGTAGATCCCCAGGTAAATCCTCCGCCAAAAGCAGCCAACACAATATTATCTCCTTTTTTTAACTGGTCCTGCCATTCCCATAAACAAAGCGGAATAGTACCTGCAGTTGTATTGCCGAACTTTTGAATATTGAGCATCACCTTTTCGTGCGGAAGTCCCATGCGGTTGGCGGTAGCGTCAATAATACGTTTATTGGCCTGGTGTGGAACCAGCCAGGCTATATCATCTGCACTGAGATTATTACGCTGCATCAACTCATAACTCACATCTGCCATATCTCTTACGGCATGCTTAAATACGGGCTGCCCTTCCTGGTATATATAGTGTTCTTTATTGGTAACGGTTTCTATAGATGCGGGTTTAAGAGAACCCCCGGCTTTCATATGCAGGTGATGCCCGCCTGCACCATCACTTCTTAAAATACTATCCAGTACCCCATATCCCTGCGTATCGGGCTCCAGTAAAACAGCCCCTGCACCATCACCAAAAATAATACAGGTAGTACGGTCGCTGTAATCCACTATGGCGCTCATTTTGTCTCCTCCGGCTACTATCACCTTTTTGTAACGCCCGCTTTCTATTAAAGCAGCCCCGGTAGTTAAAGCATATAAAAATCCTGAACAGGCAGCCGCCAGGTCGAACCCCCAGGCATTTACGGCGCCCAGTTTATAACAGGCAATATTAGCTGTAGAAGGAAATATCGTATCGGGAGTAACAGTTCCTACAATTAAACAATCTATTTCTTCAGCGCCTATTTTTCTTTTGTCTAAAATTTCCTGCACTGCCGGAACTATCATATCGGATGTGCCAAGATCTTTCCCTTTCAATATCCGTCTTTCCGTTATTCCTGTGCGTGTACGTATCCACTCGTCATTGGTATCTACCATTTTTTCCAGTTCAGCATTGGTCAGGCGATATTCAGGAACATAACCACCAACAGCAGTAATAGCGGCAGTAATTTTTGAACTCATATTCAATTGTATTTCAAAATTGGGCACGAAAATACAATTATAGTAATAAACCAAATCTTAGGACATCGCTTTTCTGGTTAAATTATATTTTAAGAATTATCCGTCTTAAAATATTTTTTTTTAACATCCCGTAACCCCTGTGACTCAAAAAACACAAACAATACTCTTTACAAAATTCCGGCTTAAAAATTGAGGACATACCATTTTTTAAAAAGAAGGTCTTTTTATGCATTGTTTTATCGAAACAACAAATATGAAATAGCTCTTTTTCTGCAAACACAATCCGTTATCTTTGCCCTCTTTAAATAAGAGATGATCGCTTTTGTAACAGGTAAGTTTGTATATAAGTCTCCTGCGGTAGTGCATGTAGATGTTAATGGAGTGGGTTATGAAGTGCAGGTAAGCCTTAATACATATTCAAAAATACAATCGCTCGAAAAGGGTTCCCTGTATACCTGGCTGCATATTAAGGAAGACGGGCATACTTTGTATGGATTTTTTGACATGGCTGAAAAAAATATATTTACCCAGTTGATCAGCGTAAATGGGGTGGGTACTTCTACAGCCAGGATGATGCTCTCGGCCATGCAGCCCGATGAACTGGTGCAGGCTATTGTAAAAGGAGATGCCATACGTTTAGAAAAAATAAAAGGGATAGGCAAAAAATCGGCAGAAAGGATCGTACTTGAACTGAGAGATAAAATGGGCAAAACCAGTTTTGAAACTACGGGTTCTGCGCTCATAAACAATACTTTGGAGCAGGATGCGTTAAATGCCCTGGTGGCATTGGGCATTGTACGCAATATGGCAGAAAATGCAGTTAAAAAAGCCGCCGCATCCGCCCCCTCTACCGAAAACCTGGAAACATTAATTAAAAAAGCATTACAGCTTATTTGAGAAAAAATTTACCTACTAAACAAGAAGGGAAAATTGGCTTTACGAAATTGCAACATACTTCGTATAATAGTATGTGTTGCTGCAGTATTAATGTTTGGCACCGGGGCATATGCCACACCTGTGCACACTGGTAATACTTACCAGCTTAAAGATACTATACCCCCAATATCAGATTCACTGCCATTCCAGGATTCATTGAAATATCCCATATCAGACAGGCGGGGCGATCAGCTTACTTCATCACGGCTCCATGGCTTTGATCTTAAAGACCCGGCCAATATTACAGACTCTGTGATTTACGATCCTAAGGAAAAGAAATATTATATCATTGAAAAAATAGGCAACAAGTATTACAGAAAACCCACATCCCTCACCTTTGAAGAATTTACCAGGATACAAGCAAGAAAGCAGGAAAATAATTATTTCAGGCAGCGCGCAAATACAATCAGCTTATTGAACAGAAGCCTGCTGCGCCCTAAGCTTACCGCTACAGATGACTTGTTTAACCGCCTGTTTGGAAATGGTAAAATTGACATTCGCCCCCAGGGTAATGTAACCATAACTGCCGGTTACCAGGGACAAAACATTAAAAACCCCACTTTGCCGGAAAGAGCCAGGAAAAACGGAGGTTTCGATTTTGATATGGCGGCTAATCTTAATGTAATCGCCAATATTGGTAGCAAAGTAAAACTTCCTATTTCATATAACACACAATCCACATTCGATTGGGAAAACCAGTTGAAATTAGAATATACCGGTACTACAGATGAAATCATTAAAAAAATTGAACTGGGCAATACCAGCTTTGCATCAAAAGGTACTTTAATACCTGGTGCACAATCGCTTTTCGGGATAAAAACACAGTTGCAGTTTGGCAAACTTTGGGTAACCGGTGTATTTGCCACCCAAAAGTCACAAAGGCAATCAAGGGCTTTAGAGGGTGGTGCATCTACATCGCAAATTACAGTTAGGGGTGATGATTATGATGAGAACCGTCACTTTTTATTAGCGCAGTACTTCAACAAAAAGTATAACGACGCAATGAAAACCATTCCGGTAATAAGCTCCCAGGTGCAGGTAATGCGCCTGGAAGTTTGGGTAACCAACAGGATGGGCACCACTACCGATACAAGAGATATTGTTGGGTTAATGGATATTGGCGAACCCAACCCTTATGGACCCTGGGGTGGATCCGGAAATGATCTTGAGTTACCCGGAAACAATGCCAACAACCTCTACCGCCAGATTACCGGAAACCAATCCAATAGAAATCCTTCTTTGGTAGTAGGCAACCTCACAGGGATGGGTTTACGCCAGGTACAGGATTTTGAAAAGACCTTTGCCCGGAAGCTCGATTCCAGCCAATACATTTATAATCCACAGTTGGGGTACCTGTCGCTTAACGGTGCCCTGCAACCCAATGAAGTATTAGCAGTAGCCTTTCAATATTCCTACAATGGCCGTGTATACCAGGTAGGTGAGTTTTCGCAGGACATTCCGGTTGATTCAACCTCAGGAGTTCAGAAAGTACTGTTCCTGAAATTATTGAAAGCCACATCAGCCCGCACCCAACTACCGATATGGGACCTGATGATGAAAAACATTTATACACTCAAAAGTGATAACGGTGATTATCTCTCCTCATTAGATCGTACCGACTTCCAGTTAAATGTTTTGTATGATGAACCCGGAGGAGGACAAAAAAGATATTTACCGGAAGGCAACCAGGCAGGTGTTCCTTTACTCACATTACTGAACCTCGACCGGCTGAATAATCAAAATGACCCTCAGCCCGATGGCGTTTTTGACTTTATGGAAGGCTATACGGTTATGTCTGACAAGGCCCAGATTGTATTTCCCGTACTGGAACCCTTTGGACGCGACCTTGCCTTTGCATTCAGCGATCCCGCCCTGCAACAAAAATATCTTTACCTTCCACTGTACGATACCATTAAAGCCATCGCTCAAACCTACGCTAATCTTAACCGCTTTGTAATGAAAGGAATGGCAAAAGCTTCTTCACTCGGACAATCCGAAATATCGCTTAACGCTTTTAATGTGCCCCAGGGCTCTGTAACCGTTACCGCCGGGGGGCGTGAATTGCAGGAAGGCGCCGATTACGAGGTAAATTATAGTTTGGGCACCGTTAAAATACTCAACCAGGCCATCCTTAGCTCAGGCATACCTGTAGACGTACAATTCGAAAACCAGGCAGCCTTTGGTATGCAGCAGCGCAACTATATGGGACTTCGTTTGGATTACCTCGCAAACAAAAATCTTACTATTGGCGCCACTGCAGTAAGGCTAAGCGAAAGGCCCTATTTTACCAAAATGAGTTACGGTGAAGATCCTATACGCAATACCATGCTGGGTATGGATTTCAGCTACCGCAATGAAGTGCCCCGACTGAACAGGTTGTTGGATAAGCTACCCTTTTATACTCCGGAAGGCGTATCTACCCTTACAGCTTTTGGTGAAGCGGCAAAAATTATTCCCGGCCACGCGCCGCAAATTGGCAAAGGTAAAAACGGATTGATTTATATTGATGATTTTGAAGGAACAAGGGCCAGTATTGATTTGCGATTCCCGCTTATAAGCTGGGCTTTGGCCAGTACACCCTTAGGCGCCACCGATAAAGATGGCAATATTCTCTTCCCTGAAGCGGGCGTTTACAATAATTATGATTATGGCAAAAACAGGGCAAAATTGGCCTGGTATAACATCGAACCAGTACTACAGGAAAGAAGGAACGCCAATAATCCGCTGCAAAACAATATAGAGGAACTTTCTGATCCACGCGTACGTGCTGTTTCACAGTCAGAAATATTCCCGCTGCGCACACCTGATTTTGGATTAAATCAACTGGTAACATTTGACCTTGCATATTATCCGAAAGAAAGAGGCCCCTACAACTATGACGCTGCCGGAATAGATGGTGCAGGAAGATTGAATAATCCTTCAAAAAGATGGGGCGGCATGATGCGCTCTATTGACCAGACAGATTTTGAAACCAACAATGTGGAGTTCATAGAATTCTGGATTCTTGATCCTTTTATAAAAAACACCAATAATGCCGGCGGACAACTGTATTTTAACTTAGGAAATGTGTCGGAAGATATTTTGAAGGATGGCAAGAGAGCTTATGAAAATGGGCTTCCCACCCCCAAGATTCCTGCCCAAACGGATAATTCTATCTGGGGTACTGTTCCCGTTAATCCCATACAGGTAACCCAGGCCTTCAGTAACGAACCCGATGACAGGCCTTACCAGGATGTGGGTTATGACGGGAACAGGGATGAGGATGAACAAACATTGCATCAGCAGTACCTGCAGGGTTTACAGAGCACTGTTGGAGGAGGCTCCCCGGCATACCAGCAGGCACTTGCTGACCCCTCTTCAGATAATTTCAGGTACTACCGGGATGGCATATATGACCAGTCTAATACAGGTATCCTTGGCCGTTACAAAAATTTTAACGGGCCACAGGGCAATTCCCCCGTATCATCGGGAAGCTCAGAGTTTTCTTCTGCAGCCACCATGTATCCCGATGCGGAAGACCTTAACAAGGATAATACACTCAATGAAAACGAAGAATATTTCCAGTATCGTATAGCAATTAAGCCTACGAATGATCCTGAAATGCAGATCGGCAATAATTTCATCATAGATAAAAAAGAAGTGGCTGTACAGTTGGCGAACGGAAACAAAGAAAACCAGATATGGTACCAGTTCCGTGTTCCCATCAATGCATACGATAAAAAAATAGGGAATATCCCGGATTTTAAGTCCATTCAATTCATCAGGATGTTTCTTACCGGTTTTGAAGACTCTACAGTACTGCGTTTTGCCAAACTGGAACTGGTAAGGAATCAATGGAGAAAATTTACTTATGAATTGGATACGGCAGGCGTTTATAAGCCCATTGATGCATCCGACCCGGTAAACTTTAATGTAGGCGCAGTAAATATTGAAGAAAACGACCGTCGTCAGCCCGTTCCTTATCGCATGCCACCAGGTATTGAAAGAGTACAGTCGCTCAGCAATGGCGGCATCAATATTTTGCAGAATGAGCAATCCATGAACATGCAGATCTGCAATCTGCCCAACGGGGAATCAAGAAGTGTGTTTAAAACCCTGAACTTAGACATCAGGCAGTTCCGCAGGTTGATGATGTTCATTCATGCAGAAAGCGTAAATGGTCAGCCGGCACTTTCAGATGGAAGAATTAATGCAGTAATAAGAATTGGGAATGATTTCATCAATAATTTTTATGAAATAAAAATTCCACTGAAAATTACCCCTTCGGGTGCTACTGCCGATACGGATATATGGCCGGAAGAGAATAACCTTGATTTTGACCTGGGCGTATTAGAACAACTAAAGGCAGAAAGGAACCTGCAGTTGGTCAATCCCAATGCCATTTACCGCAGAACCGTTGACAACCGCACTTATTCCGTAATCGGTAATCCCAACTTTGGAGAGGTAAAAGGATTTCTGGTAGGTATTGAGAACCCCGGCGATGGCACAGGATCACCTGTTTGTACTGAAGTATGGATAAATGAATTGCGGCTTTCGCAGATTGATGAAAAGGGAGGATGGGCCGCATTGGGCAGGGTTGATCTTGCGCTTGCAGATCTGGGTACCCTTACCTTTTCGGGCAATACACATAGTGTTGGATTTGGAGCCCTGGAGCAAAGAGTAAACGAAAGAGCAAGAGATAATTTTGTTCAGTTTGATGCGGCAGCCAACCTTGAGCTGGGAAAATTATTACCACGGGGCGCAGGAATCGAAATTCCTTTTTACGCCAGTGTATCCCAAACCATTAGCACACCCGAATACGATCCTTATGATATGGATATCAAACTGAAAGATAAACTAGGGGCAGCACAGGGAAATTTAAAAGATTCTATAAGGAATGCAGCCATTGATATCACCACTATAAAAACAGTCAATTTCACCAATGTGCGGAAAGTGCTTCCGGAAGGTAAGAAGCAGAGGATCTGGAGCATTTCCAATTTCGATCTCAGCTATTCCTATACTTCCATCAAGCAACATAATCCGTTGGTTGAAAACAATGAGATCAAAAAATACAAAGCAGGAATAGGATACAATTACACCGGGCAGGTAAAATCGTGGGAGCCATTCAAAAATATGTTCAAAAGTAAATCGGCATGGCTTGCTATGGTCCGTGATTTTAATCTCAACTTCACTCCTTCGCTTATTGGTATACGTTGGGATGTGAACCGGCAGTTTGGTGCATTGCGGCCACGAGAAGTATACGTGCCCGGCACTGCTCCCAGTCCTTTTAAAATACCGGAAACCTACGACAAGTTTTTTACTTTCGACAGGCATTACAATTATCGCTGGGACATTAGCCGCTCGCTGAATTTCGATTTTGAAGCAATGAACAATGCGAGGATAGATGAGCCTGCGGGCAGATTGGATAACAAAGCCAAAAAAGACACCGTATTCAAAAATTTATTTAAAGGGGGGAGAAATGTATTGTATAATCAAAGAGCCGACCTTACCTATGCATTACCCACTTCAAAATTACCACTATTAGACTGGACCAATGCCAATCTGGCCTACAAAACCACCTATAGCTGGATAGGCGCATCGCGCTTGGCCATTAACCTGGGCAATACCATACAAAACAGCAATGCAAAATCTGCCACGGTTGATCTTGATTTTAACCGGCTGTATGGGAAATTCAGGATCTTCAGGGCATTAGAGCAACAAGGCGATAATGCTCCCAAACCACCGCCGGCAGCCGGCAATCAAAAAGCAGACACTGCTAATACCAGAAAAAAGCGCGATCCTAATGAACTACCCGAACTAAATGGTTTTGTAAAAGGCATAGGCAAAATTATCACATCCGTTAAACGGATTAACTTCACCTATAGTGAGGGTGCTACTTCATTTATACCAGGTTACACAGACAGTACCAAATACCTGGGGCAAAACTGGGGCAGTATGGCTCCGGGACTGGGTTTTATTTTGGGCAAACAACCCAACAGTGCCTGGCTCGACAGGGCAGCGCAAAAAGGATGGATATCAAGAGACAGCCTTCAAAACAACCTGACACGCCAAACCTTTGACCAGCAATTTAACATTACCGCAGAATTACAACCGGTACGCGATCTGCGTATTGACTTTAGCCTGAGTAAAACATTCAACCGGACCTACAGCGAATTATTTAAAGACACCATCGGGAACGGGCAGTTCGGGCATCTTAATCCTTATGCAGGCGGCGGTTTCAGCATTAGTTATATTGCGTTTCAAACCTTATTCAAAAATTCTGATCCCAATCTTATTAGCGAAACTTTTCAAAAATTCCAGGACTACAGGCTGATCATGTCGGAAAGGTTGGGTGTTAAAAATCCGTACAGCCAGGTAAAAGGTTCTGATGGGTATTACCTTGGATACAGCCGGTATGCACAGGATGTGCTGATTCCTTCTTTTGTAGCTGCTTATACCAATAAAGATCCCAACCAGGTATCGTTGCTAAAAACAGGGGGAACCAATGTACGTTCCAACCCATTTTCGGGCTACCTGCCAAAACCGAACTGGCATATTGAATACAGCGGACTGAACCGCATTGCTCCTTTGGATAAAATATTTACCAGCTTTACGCTTCGCCATGATTACAAGAGCACACTCGGGATGAATGCTTTTAATTCGAACCTCCTTTTCCAGGACAGGTGGAGACTGGGTTTTCCTTCTTTTTTGGACACTACTTCGAACAATTTCATTCCCTACTTTTTAGTGCCTAATATTACTATAGAAGAGCAGTTCGCGCCATTACTGGGCATTGATTTTTCATTGACCAACCAGTTAGCCATAAGATTTGAATATATTAAAAGCCGCACCCTGAGTTTAAGTCTTATTGACTACCAGTTAAGCGAAATGCGCTCTTCAGGCATCAATCTAAATGCTTCTTGGCGGATTCGGGGTTTTTCGCTGCCTTTCAATATTAACCTGTTCAACAAAAGCTCAGACACAACGAGCAAAAGAGCCGAAAGCGATGTAAAATTTACGATAGACTTCAGCGTAACAGACAACATTACTTCCAACAGCCGGCTCGACCAGGCTAACGCCTTTGCTACCCAGGGACAAAAAGTGATCACCATCAATCCTTCTATTGATTATGTATTAAGCAACCGCATTCAACTTAAATTCTATTTCGACCAGCAAAGAACAATACCGTATATTTCTTCATCGGCGCCAATGGTAACTACAAGAGCAGGCGTGCAGGTTAATATATCGCTGGCGCAATAGTGAATTTGAAATTTCAGATTTTTTGATTTGAGGTGGAATTGGATAGGAGTGCATCCATTGTTAGCTGAACTGCGGTTTCTGCATCAGCCTGTTTTTTTGTATATTTCACATTATGAAAACCATAATTATTACAGGAGCCAATGGAAATCTGGGAGCCGTTACGGTAAAAAAATTCCTGGACCATGATTACAGGGTAATAGCCATTGCCCGCTCGGGAAGCGAATTGGGTTTTGCCAAAGACAACAAGAACTTTGAGCTGCACCAGTTAGACCTTACCGATGAAAATGCTTCCCTTCTTTTTATTAAAGAAGCGATTAGCTTATATGGCAGTATTGAAGGTGGCTTATTTTTGGCTGGTGGTTTTGCCATGGGCAATATAGAAAATACTACCGGCGATATGCTGAAAAAAATGTTCGCACTTAATTTTGAAACGGCTTACCATATTTCGCGTATATTGTTTGAGCACATGCTGCAAAGTAGTTATGGAAGATTGGTTTTTATAGGTGCAAAACCTGTAATTGAACCGGAGCATGCAAAAAACTCAGTAGCCTATACCCTTTCCAAATCTTTATTGTTTAGTTTGGCCAATATACTGAATGCAGCGGCCAAAGGCAAAAACGTAACCGCTTCAGTAGTAGCCCCCAGCACCATTGATACCCCCTCTAACCGTGAAAGCATGCCCAACGCTGATTGGAGCAAATGGGTAAAACCCGAACAGGTTGCAGATATGCTTGAATTTATCTGCAGCGATAAGGGACTTTCTTTAAGGGAACCATTGTACAAGGTATATAGTGATGCCTGAACGAAGTAGTAAGTCGTATGTGCCCAGTGGCGAGTACCAGAATACCATATAGACAGCACATAAAAGAAGAATACAAAGCACCAAAAGACAAATAACAAAAAACAAATAAGCCTATCGCTATAACGAATTCATGCACCAAATCCGAAGCCGGGAATTCGAAATCCGAAGTGAATACAAAGCAACAACAGAACAATCATCTTGATCAACGAGGGTAACAGTAACGAATAAAAAAGCAAACACAGTTCAAAAAACGGTCAACGTTATTTAGGCATGGACGACTTGTAACCTGCAACTTGTGCCCTGAAACCTGCAACCCCTCACCCTAACTCACTCCTGCTCCCGGCTCTATTGCTTCTTCAGTATTTACAAAATGCAGCTTTCCGTTTTTATCTTCTGCCATTAATATCATACCATTGCTTTCAATACCACGCATTTTACGTGGCGCCAGGTTTGCAACAACTACCACCTGTTTTCCAACAATCTCTTCAGGTTTGAAATGCAATGCAATACCCGAAACAATAGTGCGCTTCTCAAAACCAAGATCAATTTCCAGCTTTAACAGCTTATCCGCTTTTTCTACTTTTTCGGCAGATAATATCTTCCCTGTTTTCAGATCCAATTTTGAAAAATCGTCGTAAACAATTTCCTGCTTAAGCATATTTTCCATCGGCTGAACCACATTGCCTCCGGCAGATTTTTTTTCAACATTTTGCGTATTGGAACCGGCAATAGCATTTGCCCTCAACTTCTCCACCTGTGCGGCTATTTCACTATCCTCTATTTTTCTGAACAGCAATTCAGGTGCACGTAAAGTATAACCCACACTCAGTAATTTGAAGCTGCCTGCATTTTCCCAGTCTAACATTTTTTCTACCACTTTCAGCATGTGTAACATTTTTCGTGCAGTGACGGGTAAGAATGGGTTGATGAGAATGGCAAGATTAGCGGTGAGCTGCAGGCTCAGGTGAATACAATTATCTATTAGTTGCTGCCCGTTTTCTATGCCAGCTTTCTTCCAGGGTTCTTTTTTTTGAAGGTATTGATTACCCTTTCGGCTCAAGTCTATGATCTCGTACAACGCCTCCCTGAACCGGTATTCTTCAA
Organism: uncultured Terrimonas sp.; assembly: GCA_946886925.1. Next base: position 2,711 of record CAMPJQ010000015.1, on the reverse strand, counting down.
TAGATTGGGTAACCTTTGCTTTGGCAGATTGAATATCTTCCATTAACTGCTTATCATCTGCATCAATAATAGCATTATGAAAAACAGGTACTTTACCGCCGCACAATTTATGCATAAGTACCAGCGACCGGTTTACAAAATTACCAAAAATGGCCACCAGTTCACTGTTGTTCCTGTCCTGGAAATCTTTCCACGTAAAATCATTGTCCTTGGTTTCGGGAGCATTGGCACATAGTACATACCGCAATACATCTTCGCAGCCCGGAAAATCTTTGAGGTATTCATGCACCCACACTGCCCAGTTGCGGCTGGTAGAAACTTTCTCCCCTTCAATATTCAAAAACTCATTGGCAGGTACATTATCAGGCAGCACAAAGTCGCCATGCGCTTTAAGCATCGCAGGAAAGATTATGCAATGAAATACGATATTATCCTTGCCAATAAAATGCACCAGCTTGGTATCTTCTTTGCACCAGTAATCAGCCCATTGGTCTGTTAGCTCCTTTGTTGCACTGATATAGCCAATGGGCGCGTCAAACCATACATACAATACTTTACCTTCTGCATCAGGTAATGGAACTTTAATGCCCCAGTTGCTGTCGCGTGTCATCGCCCTGCTTTGCAGTCCGTTATCCAGCCAGCTTTTACATTGGCCGTATACGTTGTTTTTCCATTCTTTATGGTCTTCCAGCACCCACTGCTTAAGCCAGGGTTCATAATTTTGCAGAGGAAAATACCAGTGTTTGGTTAATTTTTTTACCGGCACAGCGTCGCTAAGGGTACTGCGCGGATTAATGAGTTGCTCGGGGCTGAGCGACGACCCGCATTTTTCGCACTGATCGCCATAAGCGTTAGGATTGCCACAAACAGGACAGGTACCGGTGATGTACCTGTCGGCGAGGAAAGTTTTGGTTTTTTCATCATAGTATTGCTCCGTCTCTTTTTCTTCAAACAACCCGTCATCATATAATTTCTTAAAAAAATCTGCTGCTGTTTTATGATGCACAGGATTAGATGTACGTGAATAGATATCGAATGAAATGCCCATCTTTTCAAAACTATCCTTAATTACAGCATGATATTTATCAACGATCTGCTGCGGGCTCACTCCCTCTTTCATCGCCCTTATGGTAATAGGAACACCATGCTCATCACTGCCGCCTACAAATTTGATATCCTGCTTTTGCGCTCTCTGGTAACGTACATAGATATCCGCGGGTCTATAACAACCTGCCAAATGACCAATATGCACCGGGCCATTTGCATAAGGCAATGCCGCTGTAACCAAAATTCTTTTATAATCTTTCATATATGTAAAAAGGAATGCAAAAGTAACTCAATATAGCGACATGATTGTATCCATTCGTTAGGGCCCAATAATGCAAATGCTTCCATTTTTGCATAAGGATACTGCCATATCATTGACCAGGAAATCTCCCCAATCATACCAATATGTACCCTTTTGACTATGAAGTACTGAGATAAATAAAAACTCTTCCAGGAATTTCATACATTTACTGTCTCCTAAAAAGAAAGTCTTATTCCTCACATCAAAAATAATCTTTTATGAAAAGTCTTCATTTTAGTTTCCGAAAAACAGCAGTGCTTGCAACAATAAGCTTTTGTTTCTTCGCTTTTGGAGCAAATGCACAGGATGAATCAAAAACAGTTTCAGGCGAAGTACTTGACATGGCCTGCTATATGGCTAAGGGCGCTCATGGTGAAAAACACAAGGGATGTGCTGCCGCCTGCATAAAAGGTGGCGCCCCAATGGGCTTACTTACCAGCGATGGCAAAATATATTTACTGGTGGAAAATCACGATAAAAAAGAGGCCTATGCCAAAGTAAAAGATCATGCCGGCGAAAAAATTACGGTTAAGGGCACTGCCTCAACCAAAGGTGGTTTGCAGGGTTTGGTTGTTGATGAGTTAAAGGAAAAGAGCTAATATATTAAGAGTTTTTTATATGAGCTTACAATGTTGCTGGTGTTGCCACGGGCTTTTTCGCACCGGCTGCATCAGCAACATTTTCTTTTACTTTGACACATGAATCGAAAACATTTCCTTTCCTCCCTGGTTACGACCAGTCTTTCATTTAAAATCCCGGGAGCTTCCGCGCACAACCCGGATCCATCTATTCGCATTCCTCAGCAACTTAGTTCCGGAGATGTAGTGGCCATTACTTCCCCGGCAGGATACATTACTATTGAGGAACTTCAACCGGCGATTGAGCAAATACAAAGCTGGGGACTAAAAGTAAGACTGGGTGATACCATAGGGAAAAGAGATTTCAGCTTCGGGGGTACCGACCAGGAAAGAGCACAGGATTTTCAGCGGATGCTGGATGATTCGTCCATAAAAGCCATTATGTGCGCAAGGGGTGGTTATGGCTCCATCCGGATCATTGATCAGCTTAATTTTTCAAAATTCCTTGTCAAACCCAAATGGATCATTGGCTTCAGCGATATTACCGTTATGCATTGTCATATCAACAGCAATTACAAGGTAGCTACCATTCATTCAAAAATGTGCAATAGTTTTCCCGACGACTGGTTAAATGCCGAACCTTTGCAAAAAGAAACCATTGTGTCTATAAAAGACGCTATCACTGGTGTTAAAATGAAATACACTGCCTTACCCCATTTAAGAAACCGGAATGGTATTACCGAAGGCACATTAACAGGAGGCAATTTAAAAACCATTGAAACGCT
>CAMPJQ010000014.1 GCA_946886925.1 uncultured Terrimonas sp. | reverse complement strand
CCTGCAATACTTCATTGTTATCAAAGAACAATTCAGCATCTTTTATCCAAACATTGCCTTCCAGGGTTCGCTCCATCTGCTGCAGGTTAAATTCAGTCAATACCATGCCTTTAATAGCGGGCATCATATTGGTGAGCATTCCCCGTATATCATTTTTATCTGCAAAAAGGTTATTCTTTATATCCGTGATCTCTATTTCCAGTCCGTTGCATATTTTATCATCCCTCTTGCGTATAGCGGCAATCAGCAGCACTACCAGTGCTACTCCTGCACCCACCCATAAAGTGGCAGCAATAAACCTCCATATTTTTCTTTTGCTTAGCCGCATGTTATTATCAGCTTTTTTTCTTTTACCTTTCACTTTTCACCTTTCTCCAGTATCTCTTTTACAGGCTGAACCAGTTGATCAATATCTCCCGCTCCTGCAGTAATTAAAAGGTTGGGTTTGTTTTGATCATACTTGTTTTTTATCCAGTTCAGCACTGCTTCTTTATCCACCAGGTACTTATTTTCATTTTTCATTTTGTCAAATATCAGCCTGCTGGTTACTCCCTGCACCGGTAATTCTCTTGCAGGATAAACCGGTAACAATATCACTTCATCTGCCTGGTCTAAACTTTCCGCAAATGCTCCAGCGAAATCCCTGGTGCGGCTGAATAAATGCGGCTGAAAAACCACAGTACATTTTTTATCTGTGAACAACAGCTTCGCACCTTTAATTAATGCTTCCAGTTCCGCCGGGTGATGCGCATAATCATCAACATATACCGTTGCATTTTTATCTGCAGGAGGGATGATGTACTCAAACCTCCGCTTTACACCTTTGAAAGCTGCTACTGCCGCTTTAATTTTTCCATCTTCAATATTCAGTTGCTTTGCAATAGCAATGGCGGCAACAGCATTTTCAACATTGTGCAAACCACCCATATTCAGTTTTATGTCCTTTAGCCATTCATTTTTTATATGCACGTCAAATACATAGCCGCCTCCCTTGTTATTAATATTAGCCGCATATATATCAGCGTTCTTAGTTTGGAGGCTGTACGTAAAATGATGATCTGCTTTCAGATCATTTGCTCTTACCAGTCCCCATTTGCTGAATAGTACTCCCCCTTTTTTTACTTTACCTGCAAAATCAATAAAGGCCTGCTGCATTTCATCTTCCGTGCCATAGATATCTAAGTGGTCGGCATCCATTGCACTGATAACAGCTATATCGGGATGGAGTTTTAAAAAGCTCCTGTCGTATTCATCTGCTTCCACCACGCATACATTTCTTTCGCTGCTCCAGAAATTGCTGTTATAGTTGGCTGCTATACCGCCCAAAAAGGCATTACATCCATAACCCGAATGGCGGAGCAGGTGCGCCGTCATGGTAGTGATGGTGGTTTTGCCATGTGTTCCTGCCACGCATATGTTAAAAGAACTTTTGGTGATCTCACCCAGCACATCGCTTCTCTTTAAAAGGGTATAGCCGCTTTGCCGGTAATACAGCAACCCTTTCTGTTCCTTCGGAATAGCCGGCGTATATACTACTATGTCAGCATCTTTAGCTATATGTTTTTCATCATCGTCATAGTGCACCGTTATTCCTTCTTTTACCAGTTGCTTTGTTAACGCTGTTTCCGTTTTATCGTAACCACTTACTTTTTTCCCCTTTGCTTTAAAATATCTTGCCAGCGCACTCATGCCTATCCCCCCGATACCTATAAAATAAACTTCTTTTATGTTGTTAATTTCTTTCATTCCCTTCGGATCAAATTGCTTCCAGCACTTTTTTTGCGATCACATCATCTGCATCGGTTACAGCCAGCCGGGCGATATTGTTTTTTAGTTGCTGCCGTTGTGGATCATTCAATGCCAGTGCTATCGCCTTGTCTGTTAAAATGTTTTTTGCTTCGCTGTTTTTAACGACCAGCGCGGCCTGCTTTTTTACCAAACGATCAGCGTTTACCGTTTGATGATCTTCGGCTGCAAACGGAAAGGGTACAAATATTACCGCCTGTTTTGCTACGCACAGTTCCGCAACCGACATGGCGCCCGACCTGGATATTACTACATCGGCCGCGGCAAAAGCGTTTTCCATGCTGGTTATAAAATCATTGGTCCATATGTTTTCTTTTCCGCGCGCCAATTGTTTTGCCTGCTCCGCAAATGGCTTTCCTGTTTGCCAGATCAACTGCAGTTTATTTTTCTCAAACTCTGTTATATGCGCTGCTATGGCTTCGTTAATGGATTTCGCGCCAAGACTTCCGCCGGTTACCAAAACCGTTTTTTCCCCGGGGTTCAGTCCAAAAAAAAGAAGCGCTTCCTCCCTGCTGATATTGCTGTTTACGATTGCCTCCCTCACAGGGTTACCGGTAACCAGTATTTTTTCGGCAGGGAAGAATTTTTCCATACCATCGCTGCCTGTGAAAATCTTAGTTGCTCTTTTGGCCAGCAGTATATTTGTTTTTCCGGCAAATGAATTGGCTTCATGAATGAAAGTAGCTATGCCCTTTTGCTGCGCATAACGAAGTACCGGAAAGCTCGAATAGCCGCCAACCCCAATTACCCCATCGGGTTTAAATTGATTCACGATCTTTCGTACCTGCAAAAAGCTTTTGATGAGCTTAAAAGGCAATCCCATATTTTTGATCAAAGAACTACGGTTGAATCCTGCGATATCCAAACCTTTAATAGCATAGCCGGCCTGCGGTACTTTTTCCATTTCCATTTTTCCTTTCGCTCCTGCAAACAATATCTCAATTGTGCTATCTTCTTTTTTTAATGCGCTGGCAATGGCTATCGCCGGAAAAATATGACCCCCTGTTCCTCCTCCTGCTATGATTATTTTTTTTGCCAACACATTTTATTTTATAATTCACTGTTCTTCTGCGCACCTGCTGCCTCTGCTTTCCCTTCCAGTTTTTCCGCGTTTCTTGCCACGCTTAATATAATTCCAATAGACATACAGGTAAATAAAAAGCTGCTGCCACCCATGCTCACCAACGGTAAGGGTACGCCCGTAACAGGGAACAGGTTTACGTTTACCGCCATATTAACCAACGCCTGTATAACCAATGTAAAGCTCAGGGCCAGGGCCAAAAAGGCACCAAAAGCGAAAGGACATTTTTTGAAAATGCGTATGCTTCTGAATAAGAACAGCAGGTACATAAACAATATGAGTATACCACCTACCAATCCATATTCCTCAATAATAATCGCATATATAAAATCACTATAGGGGTGGGGCAAAAAATTACGCTGCTCACTATTGCCGGGTCCAAGCCCAAACCATCCACCTTTAGCAATGGCGATTTTTGCCTGCTGTACCTGGTAGGCGGTTTCTATTTTATCGGCATAAGCAAAATCCTGAATGCGCTTTATCCATGTTGGTATACGGCCAACGCTTAGTACTGCAGGCAGTTCTTTTGATTGATGATCTGCTTTGTCGTAATAAGAAAAAGCAATACTTATCAAAAAAATTAATGGTATTAATGCAATGCCTATGGTTGCTGCTATATGTTTAAGATTTACTCTGCCAATGAACATCAGCAATAAGCTGGTAGCGCCGATTAATAAAGCAGTTGATAAATTGGCCGGTGCTATTAATGCACAGATAATGCCAACAGGGATGATAAGCGGAAGAAACCCCTGCTTAAAATCTTTAATATCGTTTTGTGAACGGCTGAGCTGCCGCGACAGGTACATGAACAATGCCAGCCGCGCGAGATCAGACGTTTGAAAGGTGAGATTAATGATAGGCAATTTGATCCAGCGGCTACCTTCATTAATTTCGGCTCCAAAAAAAAGAGTGTAGATCAATAATGGTATGGAAATAACAAACAATATTAATGCGGCCCGGGAGTATAATGTATAATTGATGCGGTGCGCAAAGTAAATGATCATAAAGCCGATAGCTGTAAATGCGAACTGCTTGAACAGGTAGGATTCGGCACTTTTAGATAAACGGTAAGCAAGGGTGCCCGTACTGCTGTATATAACCAGCAGGCTAAGCAGGGCAAGCAGTATTACCGCTACCCATATCACTTTGTCGCCCCTCGTTTTATTAAATAATGCCTGCATAATTAATTTGAAATTGCTTTTACTACTTACTACTTATAATTCCCTTACCGCTTCTTTAAACTGCCTTCCCCTGTCTTCGTAGTTTTTAAACAGGTCAAAACTCGAACAGGCCGGACTAAGCAGTACTGCATCGCCTTTATTGGCCAAATGATAAGCCGCATGAACGGCTTCTTTTGCGCTGGCCGTATTTACCATTACTTCCACATCCTTACCAAACGCTTCATGAATTTTACGGTTATCAATACCCATGCATACAATGGCTTTCACTTTTTCTTTTACCAGTTCCAGCATAGAGCTGTAATCATTGCCTTTATCAATTCCACCCAGTATCAGTATTACCGGTTGATTCATGCTTTCCAGCGCGTACCATGTGCTGTTGACGTTGGTAGCTTTGCTGTCGTTAATAAATTCAACACCCCTTACGGTGAGCACTTTTTCCATGCGGTGTTCGAGACTTTCAAAATTTTCAACGGCTTCACGGATTTTTTCTTTTCTTATACCAATGGTCATTCCTGCCAATCCTGCCGCCATGGTATTGTACTGGTTGTGCTTTCCCTTTACGGCAAAGTCCAGTACACTCATTACAAATTCTTCTTTATCTAAATGCATTATCATATTATTTTCGGTCACATAAGCTCCTTTTGGTAGTTCGTATTGCATAGTAAATGGCAGTGGGTTAGAAAGTAATGGATTTGTTTGCAGGTATGCTTTTATCACAGGGTCGTCTGCACAATAGATGAAATAATCATTGTGCGTTTGGTTTTTTATAATATTGAATTTTGAACGGATATAATTTTCAAACCTGTATTCGTAGCGATCCAGGTGATCTTCCGTTATATTCAGCAACACCGCTGTATCTGCTTTAAAGGTTTCTATGTCATCTAGCTGAAAGCTGCTGATCTCCGACACATACAAAGGCTTTGGATCCAGCGCTACCTGCCTTGCAAATGAATAGCCTATATTGCCCACTATGGCGCAATCCATTCCGCCTGTTTTGCATATATGCCCTGTTAAAGCAGTAGTGGTACTTTTTCCATTACTGCCTGTGATGGCTATTATTTTGCTCTCACCTTTATAGCGGTATGCCAATTCTATCTCGCTGATCACTTTAATACCCTTTGCTTTTATTTTTTGTACCAGTTCATTTTTTTCAGGGATACCGGGGCTTTTTACTACTTCATCCGCATTTAATATTTTTTCTTCTGAATGTTTTCCTTCTTCAAATACAATATCATGCTGTTGCAATTCGTTTTTATAGCGCTGCTGTATCGCACCTGCATCCGTAACAAAAACATCCGCTCCATACTTACGGCAAAGGATAGCTGCTCCTACACCGCTTTCGCCGCTGCCTAATATGACCATTCTTTTTGCCATTCGTCTTTTATTACAAAAAGGGATTTTTAAACGGATTGATATTTCCCTCAATATTTTTCATGCTGTCTTTTATACTTCACTGATGCTATTGTTAATAGTCATTTTTTCTTTTGGTTTACCGCATTTTAAATGTGGCTATGGCAAACAATACACACAACACTGTTACGATCCAGAAGCGTACGGCAATCTTGCTTTCGTGATAACCCAGTTTCTGGTAATGATGATGGAGGGGGCTTATTAAAAATATTCGTCTCCCTTCGCCGTATTTTCGCTTCGTATATTTGAAATAGCTCACCTGGAGCATTACACTCAGGTTTTCTACAAGGAACACACCACAAAAAATAGGTATCAGTAATTCTTTGCGTACAATAATGGCGAGCGATGCAATGATACCTCCAAGCGCGAGGCTGCCGGTATCGCCCATGAACACCTGTGCCGGGTAAGCGTTATACCACAAAAAACCTATGCATCCCCCCACGAATGCACCAACAAAAACAGACAATTCTCCAAGGTTAGGGATGTACATAATGTTCAGGTATTCTGCAAACCGGGTACTGCCGCTTACATATACAAATATGCCCAGGCAGGCACCGATCAATGCGCTTACTCCCGCCGCAAGTCCGTCTAATCCATCGGTAATATTGGCCCCGTTGGATACCGCCGTTATAATAAAAGTCACCGCTATAATATATATGATCCAGGTGTACTTGTCTGCCCCTTCGCCTATCCAGCTAATGAGCCTGCTGTAATTGAACTCGTGGCTTTTTACAAAGGGAATAGTAGTGATGGGGGTTTTTACAATAGCATACCGGTGTTCTTTTCCTTCCATGGTTACTATAGTATCGCCTACTTTCTTTTCTCCTCTCTTCAAAAAATCTGCGCTGATGGTAGTTGCCTGCGGATCATAATATTCCCTCCACACCACTACTCTGTCATTAAAATATAATGTAGCTCCTATAATAATGCCCAGTCCTACCTGCCCGATGATTTTTGTTATGCCAGCCAGCCCGTCACTGTCTTTCTTTTTATATTTTTCACCTTTTGCAATGGCGGTTTTCTTGGCTTTCAGCTTCAGGTAGTCGTCCATAAACCCGATAAAGCCCAGCCAAACCGTGCATAGAAGCATCAGATGTATGTATAGTTTGCTTAAATCGGCAAACAGCAGGGTGGGAATGAGTATAGCCAATAAAATAATGATACCCCCCATGGTAGGAGTTCCCTTTTTTTGTTGCTCCCCCTGCAAACCCAGTTCACGTACGCTTTCACCTACCTGTTTTTTTTGAAGCAGGTTAATAATGCGTTTGCCATACAGAGTAGATATTAAAAGCGACAGCAATACCGCCAGCAATACCCTGAAAGTAATGAACTGCATTAATCCGCTTCCGGGGAATTTAATGCCTTCATCTCTTAACCAGTCAAAAAAGTAATATAGCATGTGCGCGTTATTTTTAAGTAACCCTTGTTCTTGTTTTAGCTGCGAAGCAAAAAGCACTCCTGCTTTAATGCTTTACAGCAGCTTATTTTTCCAGCAATGCAAACATCTCCTTCAAAATCTGCTTGTCGTCAAAAGGATATTTTACCCCTTTGATCTCCTGGTATTTTTCGTGCCCCTTCCCGGCTATCAATACGATATCTTCTTTATCTGCCAGAGCAACTGCTGTTTTAATGGCTTCTTTTCTGTCGGTAATGGATATATACTTTCTTTTTGCTGATGGTTGTAAACCATTTTCCATATCCTGTATAATAGCATCAGCATCTTCGTTTCTCGGGTTGTCCGATGTAAATACCACTTTATCGCTGTGGTTGCAGGCAACTTCAGCCATTACCGGCCGCTTCGTTTTATCCCTGTTGCCACCACAACCCACTACCGTTATTATCTTTTCATATCCCTGCCTTAATTTTTTTACAGTGGTCAATACATTTAATAATGCATCAGGTGTGTGCGCATAGTCTACTATGCCAATAATTTTTTCCTTTATAGAAATAATATATTCAAATCTTCCTTCGGCGCCGGTAAGGTTGCTGAGGATCTGCAATACTTTGTATTTTTCTTCGCCCAGGCATACGGCAGCACCGTATACAGCCAGCAGGTTATAAGCATTAAATTCACCAATAAGCCTGAAATGCACTTCCTGGTCATTTATATTAAGCTGTAAACCGGTAATGCTGTTATCTATTATCTTTCCTTTAAAGTCTGCCATTGTGCGCAGGCTGTAGAAATATTTTTTGGCGGCGGTATTCTGCAGCATTACTGCGCCTCTTTTATCATCTGCATTGCTAATGGCAAATGCATCATGCTGCAGGTTGTCGAAAAATGATTTTTTTACATGGATATATTCATCAAAATTTTTGTGATAATCCAGGTGATCGTGCGTGATATTGCTGAACAACGCGCCTGAAAAATGCAGGCCCGTTATCCTGTGCTGGTGTATGGCATGGCTGCTGCATTCCATAAATACATGTGTACACCCTTTATCGAGCATTTGCTTCATTAGCGCATTGATGCTAATGGCGTCGGGCGTGGTATGTGTAGCAGAAACAATATTTTCGCCTATCTGGTTTTGTACCGTTGAAAGCAATCCGCAGCGATATCCCAATTCGCTGAATAATTTAAAAAGCAATGTAGCGATAGTCGTTTTTCCATTGGTTCCGGTTACGCCTGTTACTTTCATTTTTGCCGACGGCGAATCATAAAAATTATTGGCCATATACCCGGCAGCTACAGCGCTGTTTTCTGCCTGCACATAGGTAACGGTTTCTTTTTTTATTGCCGGCAATTGTTCTGCGATAATAACGGTTGCCCCTTTTTGAATAGCCGCATCAATATAATTATGCCCGTCCTGCTCATTTCCTTTTATAGCAATAAAGCAGCTTTTTTTCGACACTTTTCTTGAGTCAATCTGTAAATCCTTTACCACGGCACTCATATTACCCTGCACCGAACGAATGTTTACCTTGTACAATATGTCCTGTAATGCTGCCATAGCTTCTATACCAGGTTCTTTTTGTTATATCTTTTTACCGCATTATTAATTCAGTTCAAGTGCTATGGTTTGTCCCCTGTTGAAAGCCAATCCGGCTTCCAGCGACTGACTAACCACTTTGCCCTTTCCTTTTACCGTTACTTTCATACTCATGTTTTCCAGCAAATGCAGGGCATCCTTTAATCCCATTCCCGTTACATTGGGCATGGTTTGTTTACTGATGCTTAAATCTTTTACTAACGGTGTATAATCACTATTGGTTACAACACCCCATTTGCTGGTTGATATTGAATCCTTATACTGTACATTCATTGACTCCAGTACATTTTTAATTTCACTGCTATAGCCGCTCCATTTGTAATTATTGCTGTCGGCAATTGCTTTTGTAATGAACAACTGCTGCTCGTCTGTGCTTTCGGCATATAGCTTGTCCGCAATTTCCCTGAATACCGGCGCCGCCACTGCGCCGCCAAAATATTTGGCTGCGTGGGGCTTGTTCTTAATGACTACTATACAGGAGTATTTTGGATTTTTAACCGGAAAATAACCCGCAAATGAAGATTGGTATACGGCATCTCCGTATTTGAATTTTCCGTCATTCACTTTGGTTGTACCTGTTTTTCCTGCAGCATTATATACTGCCTCCTTAAATACCAATTTGGCCGTACCCTCTGTACAAACGCCGTTCAGGCAATCTTTTAGCTGCAGCAGTGTTTCTTCCGAGCATATACTTTCATTCATTACATGTGGTTCAAACTGGTGTAATACATTGCCGTCTTTTTCTACCTGGCTTACCAAATAAGGTTTCATCAGTTTGCCATTGTTGGCAACGGCATTGTATACCATCAGTAATTGCAAAGGGCTTAGCATTACTTCATAACCAAAACCCATAGAAGGGAGTGTTTGCAAATGCCAGTCTTTACGTGATGGATTTTTTACCAATGGTCTGAATTCTTCCTTCAGATCTATTCCTGTGCGTGCCGTTAGCTGCAGTGCTTCGTAATGTTTTATAAACTGTTCAGGGTTTTTGGAATAATAATTATAGGCAAGTTTAGCCATAGCTACATTACTGCTGTGCTCAAATGATTCTTTTATTGTTAGCAGGCTTTTAGGCGACTTTTCAGCATCCCTGATCTTCCTCCCGTTCAATATCCAGGTTCCATCGTTGATATCAATCATATCCGAAGTAGTGACGTATTTGTCTTCAAGAACAGCCAGGAGCGTAACGAGTTTTATAACAGATCCCGGTTCGGATGTTTTTAACGCGTAATTATCTATTTCAAAGTAGGAGCCATCGGACATGCGCCCCAGGTTGGCAATCGCTTTTATTTTCCCTGTAGCCACTTCCATTACCACAGCGCAGCCTTCTAATGCTTCATTGGAAACCATCATGCGCATTAAAGCGGTTTGCGTAATATCCTGAATGTTAACGTCCAGGGTGGTTACAATATCCTTCCCGTTCTCAGGTTCAATTTCAGATCCTTCAACCGGCACAAAAGCGCCGCCGGATATGCGACGAACCAGGCGCTTGCCCGATACTCCTTTTAATAAACTGTCGTAGGTTTTTTCGAGCCCCACATTTTGGGTTACTACCTGCTTGTTGTTGTTTACATATGCTCTGGACAGCCCAATGGTGCGGTTCGCCAGCAGCCCAAAAGGTGTAAGGCGCTTTTCAATATCTTCTGCAATAAATCCGCTTTTATTTCGGCCCTGCCGTACCAGGGGCAACTGGCGCAAAGCCTGGTATTGTTCAAAACTCACTTTTTTCTTTAAAAGGAAGTAGCGCTCTTTTTTGCGGTAACCGTTTTCTAATTGCTTTTTATACGCGGTGGCGCTTTTGTCTTCAAATATATCCGCCAGTCCTTTAGACAGTGAATCGATATTCTCCTTAAACCGTTTGCCGTCTTTTTCGCGGAGGCCGTCTGCTAAAAAATCTATATGTATATCAAAGAACGGAATAGAAGTACTCAACATACTTCCGTCTTCACTATAAATGGTTCCCCTGTCTGCATCCAGTGCACGGTATTCAAGGTGTAAACTATCACTCAAACTTTTCCAGTAGCTACCCTGGAATTGCTGAATATAAAAAGCCTTACCTATTACACAAAGGCTCAATACCACTATGCCCAAAAAGCACAGGTAAACCCGCCATAATATGTCTTTTTTTATTTCCAAAATTGTATCGGCAACCGTCTATCTGCGTTTAAACTTTTGACGGCGGTTTTTGTTTTATTTATTTTCCTTTTCAATAATTTTTACCGGCGGTTCTTTCAATTCTTTTAAACCCAATGGTTCAACAGCTTTTGCCAGTTCACTTTGTTTTCCCCGCATCATCAGTTCGCCTTTTACTGTTTTATATTCGTACTGCAATTCCTTTAATGCTTTGGCGCTACGGTTGATATCTTTAATGGTGTTTTCTGCATAATGCCCGTTATATATATATACAACAGCCAGTATGGCCAGAAAAAGAAAAAAGTATATATTTTTAACAACCCACTGGTAATTCAGCCATTTTTTAACTCCACCTGTTAAGGTTGAAGATTCATCGTACTTTATATTTTCTGTATCCGGCATATGTATGGTTATAAATATGGTTGTTTTTCATTTTTTTTCTGCTACTCTTAGTTTTGCACTGCGACTTCTTGGATTTGCGGTTATTTCAGCCGTTGAGGGCAGTATTGGTTTTTTAGTAATGATCAGAAATGGACTGTCTGGTTTTGTGCCATACAACGAATCACTTGTTGTTTCCTCAAAACCTCCGTTCCGGAAAAAAAGCTTTACCATCCTGTCTTCTATGCTGTGAAACGTAATAATGGCTACACGGCCACCTGTCTTTAAGAGGGAAGGGAGTTGTTGCAGCATTTCCCGTAATGACCCCATTTCATCATTCACTGTAATGCGCAAAGCCTGGAATACCTGGGCAAAGTATTTGTTGGGATTTCCTTTTACCACCGAAGAGACAGCGTTCTTAAACTCATTTACCGACTTAATGGATAACAATTGCCTTTGTTGTACAATTGTTTTAGCAAGCGTTTTGGCGTTCGTTACTTCTCCATACCGTTCAAACATTTTATGCAACTGCTGTTCGGTATAGCTATTGAGTATGTCGGCCGCGGTAAGTTCCTGGCGCCGATCCATACGCATGTCTAACAGCGATTCATCAAAACGGGTAGAGAAGCCGCGTGCAGATTCATCAAACTGGTGGCTGGATACGCCGAGGTCGGCTATTATACCATCTACCCTTTCTATTTTATGAAGCCGGAGAAATTTTTGAAGATGGCGAAAGTTATGCGGCACAAAAATGATGCGGGGGTCATCGGGTACATTGAGCCTGGCATCCTGGTCCTGGTCAAATGCTATGAGTTTGCCTGTATTGATTAACTGAGACAGGATGGCCCTGCTGTGCCCCCCACCGCCAAAAGTGCAGTCTGCATATACCCCGTCCGATTTAATTTGCAAAGCCTCAATAAGTTCATTGGCCAAAACAGGTATATGATATGGTTGATCCATTGTGGTAAATTAAAGGTGAAAAGCCAGCGTGGAAATGATAGTTTTCCGCCTTGACCTTTCACCTTCTCCCAGACACTATATTTATACCTGCCCGCTTTTATCCGTCATTACGTCCTGAGCCAACTGGCTGAATGCTTCGGGTGAAAAAGTGTCAAAGAACTGCTGATACTTACTTTTATCCCAGATTTCAATTTTATCAAAGGCCGAAACCAATACAATATCTTTTTCCAGCCCTGCATATTCCATCAGGTTTTTGGGTAACAACAATCTTCCCGCACTATCCAGTTCCAGTGTTATCCCATTTAAAAAGTAGCGACGGAATTCGCGTACTTTTGGATCAAAATCACTTTTTCTTCCTATGTCTTCAAAAATCGGTTCCCAGTTTTTCATCGGGTACAGGGTTAAGCAACGCTCAAATCCCCTGTTAATAAAGAAGCTACCGGTTTCCCCTTCCGGGATTTGCCTTTTAAATCCTGTTGGAAGGAGAAACCGACCTTTTGCGTCCAGAGTAGCTTCATATTCCCCTAAAAACCGTATCATTTATAAAGAGTTATGCTTAATTCCCATTTATTCCCACAAAATAACACATTTTCCCACCTTTAACGCAGGTTTTAATTTAATTATTTTATCCACAGTAAAGTTTTTTTCAAAAATCCTTTACCACAAAGTATTTAAGCGGCTTTTTGCGAGCGTATTGGACGATAGTACCTGCAAATAATGTGAATAGCTGTGGATAAATGTGAATAGTGGAGAGCTCTTCGTTTATATTTGGCAGTCAAATTAAAATATTAGAGGTTTGACAGCACAATGCCGGCGTCAATAATATAATTAAACCGGATCGGGTTAACTTGCCAAAAAATACCGCTGCATATTTGCCTCATGAATCCGAAACAACTCCAGATCAAAGACTTCACCTATGCTTTACCGGAAGAAAGGATCGCTATTTACCCCTTAGCCGATCGCGATGCTTCAAAACTATTGGTATATAAGCAGGGAAACATTTCCGAAGATGTATACCGCAATATTGCCCTGCATTTGCCCGAAGAGGCTTTACTGGTATTGAATGATACGCGGGTAATGGAAGCCAGGCTGCTGTTTCAAAAGCCAACAGGAGGAAGCATTGAGATATTTTGCCTTGCGCCCCATACCCAATATGCTGATATTACTACTGCCATGCTTCAAAAGCATATGGTATGGTGGAACTGCCTCATTGGTGGTGCATCCAAATGGAAGAGAGGAGCAGTGCTGGAAAAGAAGATCGTTACCGGTAAAGGCAATATTGTTGTACAGGCCTCCATTGCAGAAAGATTACCGGATAGCTTTACAGTTGAAATGCGCTGGGAGCCCGGCGACTTATCTTTTGCAGAAATATTGCACTATGCAGGCGTAATCCCGCTTCCTCCCTATATAAAGAGGGACGCCGATAAAAGGGATGAAGAAAGATATCAAACCATTTATGCCCGGCAACAGGGGTCGGTTGCCGCCCCAACTGCAGGTTTGCATTTTACGGAGAGCATTTTCCAGTCTCTCAGCAAAAAACATATTGAATGTGATTTTGTAACGCTTCATGTAGGCGCAGGCACTTTTAAACCGGTAAAGTCCGAAAGCATGGAGGGGCATATTATGCACGCCGAATTTATGGATGTGCGTTATGAGACCATTGAAAAATTGTTTCAAAATACCGGGAAGATTTTTTGCGTGGGCACAACCTCATTGCGCACTGTAGAAAGCCTGTACTGGATGGGAGTTAAAATAAAAAGAGATGCAGACCTTACTGTTGATGAACTGGCCATAACACAATGGGAAGTATATGAAGAACTTGCCACATACAAAACATCTGTAAAAGAATCGTTGCTGGCAGTGATGGAGTGGATGAAACACCGCGGTATGAACAGACTTGTTACACAAACACAGATAATAATGGCGCCGGGGTACGATTTTAATATTATTTCGGGGCTGATCACTAATTTTCATCAGCCGCAGTCCACCTTACTGTTACTGGTAGCTGCGCTTGTTGGTGAAGACTGGAAAAAGGTATACAGTTATGCGTTGGAAAATGATTTCAGATTTTTAAGTTACGGCGACGGGTGTTTATTGTTTACCTGAGCAGCGGAAACTCAAGCGTAAATGTGGAACCTTTACCCGGAGCGCTTTCAACCTTTATTTTCCCCTTTTGTGCTTCTACCATGGTTTTAACATAGCTTAACCCCAGCCCAAAACCCTTTACGTTGTGGAGATTACCGGTGTGAGCCCTGTAAAATTTTTCAAATATCCTGTTCACAGTTTCTTTGCTCATGCCTATGCCGTTGTCTTCGATCTTTATGCGGATGGCGTTCCCCGTATTTTGGGTACATACACGGATATGCAGCCCGCTGTCTTTCGAATATTTAATGGCATTATCAATAAGATTGCTCAGCAGGTTGGTAAAATGCACTTCATCGGCTTCGATAACGTCTTTTGCGGCTCCGGCATTTAGTTCCGCTCTGCCATTCCTGTCTTCCATCTGCAGCTTGAAATTGTCCATAACACGGTTAATAACTTCATGTACATGCTGTGGTTTCATATTGAGCTGTACTTCCTGTTTATCCAGTAAAGCCGCCTGCAATATGGTTTCTACCTGCTTGTTCATTCGTTTATTTTCATCTTTAATAATGCTGCTGAAGTAATCCATTTTTTCCCTGCTTCGCCATACTTTGTCGTTTTTTAATGCATCTACTGCCAGCGATATAGTAGCCAAAGGGGTTTTAAACTCGTGCGTCATATTGTTGATGAAATCGCTTTTGATCTCGCTCAGCTTTTTTTGCCGCAGCATGGTACGAACGGTAAGGAAAAACGCAGTGCATATTACAAGGGTGAACAACACAGATCCAGTGATCATCCAGCTCATAGACTCCAGCAAAAAATTTTTTACATTTGGAACAATCACCCATAATTCCTCGTCTGCAACCAGCCCTTCGGCAATACTTCCCGAAGGGGCGGAAAGTGGAAACCAAAAAGTACGGTTTCGTGCAGTGTCCGCAAGCAATTTGCTGAAATTAAGGGTTTGCATTTCATAATTATTGGTAATGCTGTTGCGGTTAAGTATGGCAAATTCAAAATTGGTTTTTTTTAACCCGTGTTTGTTTAAAGACATTTTTAGTTTATCATACACCTGGTTAGGGGTATAGCGTTGCGCAACAGTAGGCGTTTTAAGCAACTTTAAAAACTGGTCTGATGGCCATTCGGGCGATAATTTGGGGAAACCTGCGGAAGGGAACCTGCTGGTTTGTTCTGCTATTTCCTGACCCACTTCACTTACGGCCAACTGGATATTTTGTTCGAGTTGTTCGTTTTTGATGATAAGGGCATTTTTTATGGACATGATCTGTACCACGATAATGCCAATAAGCGAAAGGGTTATAAGAACAATGATCAGTAAGTAGATTTTCTTCATCGGCCTGTAAAATTACTTTGATATACGCCCGGGTTTAGCTTAGGTAAGTGATTTAACGCAATTTTACACAAGATAAGATTACAGGAAACGGTTTGCTGTTAGCAATTATACAAAAATCAGCAAATTGTTCATATATTATC
>CAMPJQ010000013.1 GCA_946886925.1 uncultured Terrimonas sp. | reverse complement strand
TTAGTATATTATATAGGTTTAGATAACGAACCATGAAATGGCATCTATTTTGACACCATTGGATTAATCATAAAAAGATTGGATTATGAAGTTTAAAGTTGAAGAAAAGATAATACCACCAAAAGAAATGATTGTTGGTGATCCGGAGGCAAAAGTGCTTATTGTGGAGTACGGAGACTACGAAAGTGCTGACACCGCTAAAATTCACGATGTTGTGCAGCAATTGCTGGAAACATATAAAGGGAAGATAAAATACAATTTTCGTCATTTTCCGCTTACCCGTATTCACCAGCGTTCCTTTAAAGCCGCCGAAGCTGCCATTGCTGCAGGCCAGGAAGGAAAATTCTGGGAAATGCACAATATTTTGCTTCATCACCAGCGCAATTTGGGCACCATCAGTCTTAAGGGTTATGCCCGCGATGTAGGCGTTACCCGCAAACATTTCCTGGATGATTTGATGAATTCAAAATTTGGATGGTATGTAAGAGACGACCAGATGCAGGCTGTGGATGCAGGAGTTACAGATGTACCTGCCATTTTTGTAAATGGAGAACGCTTTGAAGGGAAACCCACTTTACAAAATCTTTCCGCGGCTATTACCCAGGCATTAAAAAGCAAGAAAAAAGTATCGCAAAGAGCTTAATATCATTTAAGTTTCGCAGTTTGCAGGTATGAAACGCAGGATAATCTTTTTGCTGAACCCAATTGCAGGCACAGGAAAGAAATCCCGCATCAGGAAGCTAATTGAAAAAAAACTTACAAGATCAGGAATAGATTTTGAAATTTATCCCACCAATGCGGAAGGTGATTATGATGCTATCCGCACTAAAATATTACATGAAGGCGTAACGGATATTATAGTGGCAGGCGGCGATGGTACCATAAGCAGTGTGGTACATAACCTGAGAGATACCAGTGTTAATTTTGGTCTTATCCCCTGCGGTTCCGGCAACGGACTTGCTTTTTGCGCAGGCATTTCTAAAAATCCTCACAAAGCCATTGATCTCATTTTTACGGGCGCCCCGGTACCCACCGATGCGTTTACGATCAATGATCATTTTTCGTGCATGCTTAGCGGTTTAGGTTTTGATGCGCAAGTAGCGCACGATTTCGCAAAGCAAAACCGGAGGGGACTTATCACTTATATAAAGCAAACCTATACCAATTTTATTAAGGCAAAACCATACCATTTTGAAATTATTGCAAATGGCGACTCTCTTTTTTCAGAAGCATTTTTTGTTAGCATAGCCAACAGCAACCAGTTTGGCAACCAGTTTACCATTGCTCCTAAAGCTGATCTTAATGATGGTTTACTTGATATTGTAATTGTACAGAAAATGAATAAGCCGCATATGCTGCTTGCAGTACTGCAGCAAATCTGGAGGGGAGAGGTAAAAGAAATTCGTTATAAGAAAAAGGGTGTTATTTATTATCAAACGAAAAATCTCTATATCAAAAACCCGGACTCGGCTCCATTACACATTGATGGTGATCCCAAACCTACCGCTTCCGGTTTCGATATCAGCGTTGTTCCAAATGCATTTCGGTTGATCCGGCCTTTACGCGGCCAGATTGAAAAAAACTGATTTTTTTAAAGGACGCTTCATTCGATTCAGAATGCAGCGCTCTCCTGATATCTAATTTTTCATTGCGGGTGAGGTGGAAGTTTAAAGCGGCTCCTTTTTGTTTGGGTAATGGCGTATAGGAAAAAGTAATTTTCTTAAAGGGGAAGCCATAACCTGTATGCGCATATTGAATCATTTCATCATGATAATAATCCTGCATCTTCATCCAGTTGTGCTGGAGTGTCATAATGGGTTTTGTAAACATGCCTGTAATGCTGGGATCATCATATCCTTCATCCCATTCACCATCTTTGCGATCGCGTATTTGTATAAATACAACTCCACTTGTATTATCCGTTATCCAGTTTTCCAGTACATGCAAAAAACGCAGGGAAGACTCCTGCCCGAAATTATCGCGCATACCCGCATCCATTACATCAATAATCGGTATGGAAGGTAGCCATACATTAGGCAAAACATAAGGGAAAGTAGCATTAATGCGTAAAGTAGAAAGCAGCCGAAGGCTATATGGATCCTGCTTTTTAAACATAGCGGTAAAATCAATGGCATCGGGTTCTGCGGTTATACCGGCGGCTGAATCGGGCCAATTGCGCATCATAAAACTAACAGGCTGGGTGCTGATGATCATTTTCCGTCCGTCTCTCGTAATAGTAGAATTAAAAAGCATGAGCGGAATTCTGGCAGCAGTTTCATCCTCAGCAATATCCCTTAAAGTATAATCTAATATTCTGCCTGTGTTGCGATTGAACTGCTCTTCAAAAGCATAGCCCCTATCCTTGATATAACTATAACTTCCAGCTTTGAACTGCTGGGCGGGAGCAAAAAGATCGCGTGTTACAAAAGAGGAGAACAGGGCATTCAAAAGGTCTTTGGATATATTATCTGTGTATTGCTGATCCTGAAGGTTAACCGGCTCGCCTTGTTGTTTTAAGCGAAACAATTCGCGGTAATAAGATGCTCCCAGCATACCGCCTGAAGCTCCATTGATGATAAAGGTTTTTTTCAGCAATTCTCCATTCATAATGCTATCCATGTGCTGCATTACATTGAGGGTAAATGTTGCCGACCGCGTGCCGCCTCCGCTTACGTTTATAACATATAACAAAGGCTTTTCTTCACGCTGCCGCTGTTTCCAGCGTTCCAGTATCCCGATCATATTTTCCTTATCTGCCTCCATTTTTTCAATAGTGCACAATTGCATGATGCTATCCCGGGTATAAACAGGCCGTTCACTGCGGTTGGTATAATTGATGCCATAAGCCTTATTGCGCGGATCAATGATCTCTTTTTCAAATAAAAAATTCAATCCAATACCCAAAAGCAGTAAAATGGGGAAAGCCCAGCTTTTAAGCCAGTAGGTTAACGCTCCCGAACCGGCAATCAGCACAGAAAAAAATAAGAGGATAGCCGCCGCCGCAGGAATAATAAAAAAAGGCTTGTCCATCAGCATGCCGATCAGCGCTAAAAATAAAAAAGCGAGTATAATGGATATAACAGCAGTAAAATGGTGTCTTTTAAAAACAGTATCAATGAATTCCTGCGAATAATGCGCTACATTCCGTGGCTTTTTCAATTTCATCCTCGTATTAAAAAACCAGTCTACATGCAGCATTCCTTTTTCATGAAAATGCTTACCGCCAATGCCAAACTGGGCGGCAAACGTTTTGGGATCCCTGAAAACGGGCTCCATAGTACGCATCATGGATTTCTCCGTTCTGAAAAAATATAAAAAGGAAATCACGAAAGCAAAACTAAGTCCCGACAAAAAACCAGTTACCAGCACAATAATTCTGCGAACAGGAAGCAGCTCATTGTGTGTATCGTAATAAATACTTTTCGACAAATAGAAAATAAGGAAAAACAGTGGAACAACAGCATTGTTAATGCAGTATTTCAAAAAGGGTTTGGAAGTAGTGGCTAAAAATTTGAACTGGTTGCTATGCAAAATAAAAGTGGTGATGTTCCAGCTCATGATAAAAATACCTGTAGCCACCCCCACTATTGCCATACTAAGCCCGTTTACTTCTCCAAGGTATTCGGGGGCCAGAAAAAGGGAGTCCGCACCGAATGTGCTCATAAAATCACCATGAATGGCACTGGCTAAAATGAACCAGAAAACAAGAAGCAACTGGTAACGCCTGAGATGAAGAATAAAAAGCTGAACAGGAAAGGAATAATAAAACCCCTTTATATAGGCTTTTATGTTAGAAAAAACAGGCATCAAACGCAATATAATACTTTGATATTTAACGCAAAGACTGATATAATAATATGCTGTTAACAGCAATTTATCTTTTCGCATCAGGTATAACGGAATAAAAAATATTCTTATTTAGTCATCTACAACTACTTCTTCACCAGGTATAACATCCACACCAGCGATACCAGCAGCAGCATAGCGGTAAACTGGTGCAGCACGCCAAACCATACCAATGCGTTTGCCGAAGGGGAATACAAAACAGTAAGTATGCCCAGCAGCACCTGGGTCAGTACCAGCAGCAGTGGCAATACCCTGGTTTTGCTCAGCCAGCGTGCTTCAATAGTCTTTCGTGCTTTAATAAACCAGGCAATAATGAGTATAACAAAAAGATACGCTATACCGCGGTGAATAAACTGTACCATAAATGGGTTGTTTATGTAATTCTCCGCTCCCTGCATATTAAATAAGGATGCAGGAAACCATTTGCCGTTGATAGAGGGCCAGGTTGGAGCAACAGTAGCGGCTTTAAGTCCTGCCATAAAACCACCATAGATAAGCTGAACAAACAGCAGCAGCAGCAGCAGCGCTGTAAATTTTTTTAAAGATGCATTACGAACAATTTGCCGTTCGGGTACCAGCAGGCGTAAAGCAAACCACAAAGTATACACCAACAGTATTAATGCCGCTACAAAATGAGTTGCCAACTCAACATGTCCAACAAAATATTTTTCAGGCACCAGTCCGCTTTTTACCATTATCCATCCAATAGCGCCCTGTAAAGCGCCCAGCAAAAAAAGAATGATCAGTGGAATGATCATTTCCTTTTTAAATTTTTTCTTCCCTATGAACCACGCGAATCCTATAATAAAAACAATACCCAGTAACCTGGCCCAAAAACGGTGAAACCATTCCCAGAAGAAAATAAATTTGAAATCGGCCAATAAAAAATCTGAATGCAGGTATCTGAACTGGTCGGTTTGTTTGTATTTATCAAATTCGGCCTGCCAGGCTAAATCGCCTATTGGCGGCAATATGCCTGTAATGGGTTTCCATTCCGTAATGGAGAGTCCCGATTCGGTAAGACGGGTAATGCCTCCTATCAATACCTGTATCATAATCATACCCACACCTGTTAATAACCACCAGGCTACTGCCCTGTTGGGTGAGGATGAAAGCGATTTGTTCATAACTGCAAAAGTATTGTACGATTTTTTATTCTTAACATTGCAGCACGAATATATGTTACAGACATTTTACCAGGATATATATATTGAAGCAGGTTGCGATGAAGCGGGCCGCGGATGCCTGGCAGGGCCTGTGTTTGCAGCCGCCGTAATACTGCCCCGTAATTTTTTTCATCCTGTGCTTAATGATTCAAAACAATTAACTGCGGAACAACGCAGCGAAGTGAGAATATACATTGAGGAAAATGCGATAGCATATAATGTAGCAAGTGTAGATCATGAAGAGATTGACCGGATCAATATCTTAAATGCTTCATTTAAAGCCATGCACCAGGCATTAGACGGACTTCCGATAATACCCGAACTGTTGCTGATTGACGGAAACCGTTTTCATGCATATAAAAAAATTGACCATCGTTGCATCATAAAAGGTGATGGTATTTTTTCCTCCATTGCCGCTGCCAGTGTATTGGCTAAAACTTACAGGGACGAATACATGATGAAGCTGCATGAAGATTTTCCGCATTATAACTGGTATAATAATAAAGGCTACGGAACAGCGGCACACCGCAGATCCATTTTAAGGCACGGGCTTAGTCCTTTTCACCGCAAAAGTTTTCAATGCATATCTGCCCAAATGGAAATGTGGGAGTAAAACCATGAAGCCTGCCAACCGGAAAATGGTGGTCAACCCTTTATAACCCCTTTCATTAAAACACACATGTTCAAAAAAATAGCGCCCGATAAATGGAGGCATTTCCTGGTTGGCATTGTTATGGGCGCCCTATTGCAGGCAATAGGCTGGTGGCTTTGGCCAACAGATATCATTTTATCATGTATTGTGGCATTAGCAATAGTGATTGCTATCAGTTATGGCTTTGAGCTTTTTTCAAAAATTACAGGAAAAGGGCGGTATGATTTTATGGATGCCGTGGCGTCTGTAATAGGTGGTGTTTTAGGGATGGGCACGGTTTTATTACTACAGGCAGGGCTGGTACATCCGTAAAAAGGAGCAAGAAATTTAGAATGGGCAGCTCGTTCGCTGGTTAGCAACCATAAGTTCCCACCTCGGTTGTAACATCAACCTCCAAAGAGCGTTTATTCATGAAAGATATATTCCAATTTTCATACCGTGTATTATATCCTGTAAGCAGCCTTTAAGAAATAGTGAACATCGGCAAATAGCTGCTGGATTTGCAGGGCTATTTTTACCAGGTAATTTTTTGATTCCAAGAGATCGCTATCACTCCATCATGCTCGTTACTTTACCAATCGTTTCGGGTTTAATGGTATGCCCGGCTTATGCAAATGCGTTGTAAAATGAAGGCATCTCATGTTTTTCAGCCTGTACAATTGATGATGCTTCTTTTTGAAATGGCAGATATGTCGTGGCACCACGTTTTCAAACTCTCAAAAATCCATGACATAAACTCCTGTTTCCATGCAGCTAAAATCAAAAAACCAGTTACTATTTATACAGGGAGACTTCTAATAAGAACAGCAAATGTTAATAATGTTTATAAAGAGTAAACATATTATGGCTTGGCGCGATTAAAATCTTTTAGGAAAAGTTCACTTAATCTGATTTTTTTCTAAGGCAATTGGCAACGAGTCAATAATCTTTATGAAAACTGGATTTTTTTGAAATTTTTCGATTTACGTATAGTGTTTTTCTTAGAAATCCATATATTTAGTATTAATATACAGACAACATTATCATCAAAGATCGTTAACCCCTGTTTTCCACTCCCGGTTGTAATCTTTGCAAAAACTCCATTATTAAAAAAACTAAAACTACACTTATGCGCAGAAAGTATTGTTATTGGCGTAAAATTTTCGCCATGCTTGCATTGTGGAGCCTGCCTTTTTTGGCATTGGCTCAACAGGTTGTCACAGGTAAAATAACCTCTGCCAAGGATCAGGTTCCCCTGGTCGGTATTTCTGTAACTGTTAAAGGCACTACAAGGGGAACTTTTACCAGTTCAGAAGGACAGTTTTCTATAGAGGCTGTGAGAGGAGCTGTATTGGTGATCTCCGGTGTTGGCTACAAAACCACAGAAGTTACTGTAAATGGTTCAACACTTGCTATTGAACTTGTGGAAGAATCACAGGCGCTTAGCGAAGTAGTGGTAACGGCTTTGGGCGTAAAAAGAGAGACCAAACGCCTGGGTTATGCTGTTCAGGAAGTAAAAGGCTCTGAGCTCGACAAAGCCAGGGAAACGAACTTTGTGAGTGGGCTGGCAGGTAAAGTAGCCGGCGTTCAGGTAATGAGCAGCCCCAGCGGGGTAGGCGGTTCAGCCCGGGTAACCATACGCGGCGACAAGTCGCTGGACATAAATAAAAATCAACCTCTGTTTGTTATTGATGGGGTTCCTATCACCAATGAACTTACCGGTTCAAGCGGACGCGATTACCAGGAACTTGACTATGGTAATGGTGCCTCTATGATCAATCCCGATGATATTGAAACAATGACGGTGCTAAAAGGCGCCAATGCATCAGCACTGTACGGATCGCGTGCCGCCAATGGCGTTATTGTTATTACTACAAAATCCGGCAAGGGCAGCAAAGGCATAGGCGTTACCGTAAATACAGGTATTACTTTTGAAAGCCCCCTCGTACTACCGAAGTTTCAAAAAGTATATGGACAGGGAAATAATGGATTGTTTAGCTTTAATGATGGCGAAAACGGTGGTGTAAATGATGGTGTTGATGAAAGCTGGGGACCTAAAATGGATGGTAGCCTGGTAGCACAACACAACTCACCTACATCTAACGGGTTCAGGGGAGGAGATGTTTCTTTAATTGATGATGGGGCGCTTGCCACTGATGCAGACCTTGACGCAAGGGGAACGGTAACCCCAACACCTTTTGTTCCGGGAATGGATCTGAAACATTTTTATGAAACCGGCATCACCAAAAATACCAATGTATCACTAACGGGCGCCAATGACAAAGGAGATTTCCGGATTTCGTATACATTGTTAGATCAAAAGGGGATTATTCCCAATACCGATATCAAACGTAATACATTTGCCTTTAACGGCGGATATAACTTTACACCCAAATTATCGGTGCGCTTAACCGCCAATTATATAAACACTACCAGCGATAACCGCCCCAATCTAACCTATGGCACAGAGAGCATCATTTACTTACTGCATTGCTGGATGGGGCAGCATGTAGATCTGAACAGCCTGAAAGACTACTGGATCCCCGGGATGGAAGACCGCCAGCAATTTAACTTTAATTACAATTACCACGACAATCCTTATTTTAATTTGTATGAAAACACCAATAGCCAGGATGCGGGAAGGCTTTTTGGTAATATAACCCTGAAATACGATTTGACCGACTGGCTTAGCATACAGTTGAGAGGTGGAACCGACTTTAACAGTGAATTGAGAAAACGACGCCGTGCCTTCAGTACCCAACGTTTTCCATTCGGCAGCTATCGTGAAGAAAGGGTTCGCAACAGTGAAACCAATTTTGACTTTCTCGTTTCTGCCAACAAAAACATTACCGATAAATTCAGCATCGGTATAAACCTGGGGGGAAACAGGCAGATCAGTCAGTTCAATAACTATGAAGTTACAGCTCCGCAATTGCTTATTCCCGGCATTTACAGCTTAAATAATACAAGAGTTGCACTGGTTAATTCAGTATATGACGGAAATAAAGTAATCAATAGTTTATATGGTGCGGTTCAATTTGCTTATAATAATTATCTTTTCCTGGATGTAACGGCCAGGAATGACTGGTCGAGTGCCTTAACGCTTCCAAAAGGAGCGGATACATTAGGTAATACTGTTAATTCCTACTTCTATCCTTCTGCTTCTTTAAGCGCTGTAATCAGCGATATGGTAACCTTGCCTTCATGGGTAAGCTTTGCTAAAATAAGAACCAGTATCGCGCAGGTTGGTAATGATACCGATCCTTATCGTTTCTCTTCCAGCTATGGAAGATCTGACCCATGGGGTGATTATCCCGTGTATGGCTCCACGAGTACGCTACTCAATTATAATCTGAAACCAGAGATCAGTACTTCATGGGAAGCAGGTTTGGACTGGCGCTTTTTCAACAACAGGTTGGGTGTAGACTTCTCTTATTACAATATTAACACCCGCAACCAGATATTACCTTCGGTACCTATATCCATCACAAGCGGATATTGGAACCGAGTGGTAAATGCAGGACAAATCAGGAATTATGGCTATGAATTAATGTTAACCGGCCGTCCTGTTGATGGTAAAGATTTCAAGTGGGATGTAATTGTAAACTGGTCTGCTAACCGCAGTAAAGTGGTAAAATTCGACGGCGAAATTACGGATTACCAGATGGCCAGCAGGCATGGCATAACCATAAGGGCGCAGGTAGGCAACCGTATGGGGGATATGTACTCTATAGGATTTAAAAAAGTAGATGATCCCTCCAGTCAATATTACGGACAACAAATATTCAACAGTGAAGGCCGCTTTGTAGGGACCAATGATATTGTAAAGGTGGGTAATTACAATCCCGACTGGCTGGCTGGCATCCGAAATACTTTTACCTACAAAAATCTGAGCTTTAGCTTCCTGTTCGATGCACGCTATGGGGGACAATTGTTTTCTGAAACATGGGTAGTAGGACTGGAGGCTGGCCAACTGATAGAAACGCTTGAAGGAAGAGCCGACGGCTATGACCTCAGCAAAGCAGGTAACGGGGTGATTGGCAAGGGCGTTATTGAAAACCCCGATGGAACATACAGGGTAAACGATGTAAAGCTCACTGCTCGTGAATACCACCAGTCACGTACGGGTAACCGCGATATTGAGCAGGGAGGTGTATTTGATGCGGATTTTATAAAGCTCAGGGAGTTGCGTCTTGGATATTCTTTCTCGCCTAAAATTCTTTCCAGGATCAAAGTGAGCGGTTTGAATGTTTCTATAGTAGGGCGCAACCTGGCTGTATGGAGTGATGTGCCTCATATTGATCCGGAAACCTCTTCATTGGCTGGCGGCACCATTATACCAGGCGTTGAGTCTGTAGGTATGCCTACCACGCGTAGCTGGGGCTTTAATCTTGGATTTAACTTTTAAAACCGCCAAAACAAAACAATATGAAAAAGATTAAAAAATATGTATTTGTGATGGCTATTGGCATGCTGCTGATGCCTTCCTGTACCAAAGATTACCAGGAAAAAAATGCTAATCCTGACGCCATTACAGATGTAACGCCCGACCTTCTTTTGACGGGTATTTTACGCTCCGCAGTCAATCAAATGGTAGATCAAAGCTGGGGTATAGGCAATATTGTTATTCAGCATACCGCTAAAATTCAGTTCGTATCTGAAGATCGTTATACGTGGGGTGACAGAAGTGGATTATGGAATGGTGTATATGATAATATGCGCAATGTGCAGCTTCTGATATCCCTGGGTGAAAAAAATAACGCGCCGAATTACAAAGCAATAGCGCTGGTAATGAGGGCATGGATGTATTCACTGGCTACCGATGCTTATGGAGATATCCCATATTCAGAAGCCACCCAGGGAATAAGTGGCATATTACAGCCAAAGTATGATTCACAGGAAAGCGTTTACGATGGTATTTTGAATGATTTGGAAACGGCAAATGCCACTTTTGACCCATCCGCGGGTACCATAGTTGGAGACATCATTTATAGCGGGGATCTGAACAAATGGAAAAAACTGGCTAATTCCCTTCGTCTGCGCTGCCTGATGCGGATTTCCGGTAAAAAAGATGTAAAAGCAGCTATGCAGGCCATTGTTGACAATCCTTCATCCGCCCCAGTTTTTGAGGAGAACGATGACAACGGCACATTGACTTATCTTACATCGGCGCCCAATCAATTTCCTTTATACACTACGCGGTCAGGTTCATTTGATGAGTTTCGTCTGAGCAAAACCTTAGACGAAAAATTAAAAGCGCTTGATGATCCCAGGATAGCCGTATTTGCACAGCCTACTGATGCAGGTGGCATTTATTCGGGTGTTCCCAACGGATTGAATGAAGTGTCGGCGCTTGCATACAATGGCGGCCCCAACAATATTTCCCGTGTAGGTGATCTATTTTACAAGGGCTCTATTACATCCACCGGACTAAACGTGGCCAAAGGATATATTATGGGATATCCCGAATTGCAGTTCATTTTAGCTGAAGCGGTAAAAAAGGGACTGGTTACTACCGGAGAAACTGCCCAATGGCATTATGAAGAAGGAATAAAGTCTGCTTTTGATTACGTTGCCACTGCTATGCCGGGCAATTACTTAACAAGGACAGGGGTTGTTTACAGTGATGCCAATGCACTGGAGCTTATTGGCACTCAAAAATGGATATCGCTTTTCTTTACCGGTCTGGAAGCCTGGTTCGATTGGAGAAGAACGGGTATTCCTGCACTGGTAGCTGGCGCCGATAACGTAAATAATGACAGAATACCTGTGCGCTTCGCTTATCCGAGAAGTGAACAAACACTTAATCCGGATAACCGAAATGCTGCTGTTGGCGCGCAGGGATGGAGTGAAGATACCTATAATGAAAAAGTATGGTGGGATCAATAACCTCACTAAACACGCTATAATCCTTTGGAAAACCAGGGGCTGTCATTAACGACAGCCTCTTCTTTATATATCAAATCAGCGGGCTCATTAAAAACGGTTCACAGTTTTCGATTACATTTGAAAACCCGCATGTTGTCATTTTTCATTCCATACAAAAATTCACAAATTCACTGCTTGCAATGGGGTACTGGTGAAAAACCATTGCTGTGCTTTCATGGCTTTGGTGAAATGGCCGACAGCTTTATGCCGCTGGCCAGGGCAATTGAAAATAAATATACCATCATAGCTATTGATCTCCCGTTGCACGGAAAAACAGTTTGGAATGAAGGAATGATGTGTACAACAAAAGATATTCTCAATATCATTAACAATATACCGGTACTGCATAACAACCGCTTTTCACTTGCCGGATATAGTATGGGCGGGCGAGTGACGCTATCTGTATATGAGCAGATCCCGCAACGTATACAACAATTGATACTGCTGGCCCCGGATGGTTTAAAAATTAACTTCTGGTACTGGCTGGCAACGCAAACCGTTTCGGGCAACCGGTTGTTCAAATACTTTATGAAAAAGCCCGGCATTTTTTTTATGGTTACCAA
Source organism: uncultured Terrimonas sp. (assembly GCA_946886925.1). Next base: position 3,804 of record CAMPJQ010000013.1, on the reverse strand, counting down.
AGCCCTTAAAAGCACGGGCATGATCAACATAGGTGTATATAATTATATACACCAGTATCTCAACCAGGAAGATAAGCGTATACAATTGTATACGATATGGACCACCATGCGAAAATTAAAACCTGCTGTAAAAAATATAAAACGACGCATTCAAAAAAACAATACACCCGTATTTTTAATTTACGGCCGGTACGACAGGGTAATACGCCATACTACAGGCAGTTATTTTAAAAAAGGTATGGAAGATTTCTGCACACTGCATATCCTCCCCTGTGGCCACAGGATATTGCACGAAAAAAACACAGCGGCTATAGCGGCTTTATTGCAGTAACACAATTTGCCCTAATTTGTGTGCATGATAATATTTATCATAAGTCTTGTCTTATTGGGCGCTTATTATTTCCTGATACATTATTACCATCAGTCGTGGAAACAGGTTCCCCATTTCGACGGCAATGCACCAAATGATTTTGCCGCTTCGGAAAAAATTTCGGTGGTTGTTCCGGCACGCAATGAAGAAGTTGTAATTGAACAATGTATCCTATTCTTATTACAGCAATCTTATCCAAAAGAGCTGCTTGAAATTATTGTTGTGGATGATCATTCAACCGATCGTACTGCCGGTATTGTAAAGCAATACATTAAAGAGAATATCCAACTCATATCACTTCATGAACAACCGGATACCAACGCCGGGTGTATCGCCTTTAAGAAAAAAGCCATTGAAACAGCTATACAGGTGGCAACCGGCAACCTGATTGTTACTACCGACGCCGACTGCACTTTTCATAAAGACTGGATTAAAACGATTGCTGCTTTTCATCAGTACAGCAAAGCGGTTTTTATTGTAGCGCCTGTTAAGATAAAATCCGGCAATTCACTTCTCTCTGTTTTTCAAAGCATAGATTTTGCCATTTTGCAGGGCATTACGGCAGCTTCCGTATATAAAAAATTTCACAGTATGTGCAATGGCGCCAACCTTGCCTACGAAAAAACAATTTTCAATGAAGTAAAAGGGTTTGAAAACATTGATCATATTGCTTCCGGCGACGATATGCTGCTCATGCAGAAAATATACAGCAAATACCCTCGGGGAATTGCATATCTAAAAGCAAGTGAGGCTACCGTAGAAACTTCACCCGCCCCTGGCTGGAAAGCCTTTTTTAACCAGCGGATACGCTGGGCCAGCAAAACCGGGCATTATAGTGACAAGCGTATTGTATTTGTACTTGCGCTTGTATATATCATTAACCTATCCCTTTTTATTTTACTGGCCGGAAGCATAGTGCAGCCGCGCTGGTTGCTTTTTTTTGCAATAGCTGTTTTTTATAAAACACTTATTGAATGGAACTTTGTAAAAGAGGTATTGAAATATTTTGATCTTCAGCATTTAATGCGATGGTTTCCTTTGTTTCAGCCCTTGCATATAGCCTATACCGTTATGGCAGGTTTTTTCGGAAGCTTTGGCAGTTATGAGTGGAAGGGGAGGAAGGTGAAATGAGGGGAAGAAAAAAAGGGTGGCCGGTACGCAACGAAGGAGCGTCAGATCGCCTGCATAAGTTGCAGAGGCTATCTGAGCCATCAGCGGTCTTTCAGCTATCAGTGGATAATTACAACGATAGGATGAATATTCCTTTTTTACACTACTTATAGACTGATCGCTAATTGCCGATAGCCTCCTTGTTATTTGCTATTTGTCTTTTGGTGCTTTGTATCCCATTCAGATTTCGGCTTTCCGGCTTCGGATTTGTCTTTTATTTGGTTCTTGTCATTTGGTTCTTGGTTCTTTTCTTTATTTTACGCCGTGCAAAATGTATCACCTACCTTTTTTCAGTCTGCCTGGAAAAGATTGCGGAAAAACAAAGGGGCCGTTTTTGGACTTTGTATCATTGCCTTAGCCGTATTAACAGGCCTCGGCGCTTATATGCTTGCCCCGGATCATTCGCCCAATGCCAACAGGATGACCCTGGAAATTGGCGGACAAAAGCCCGGCTTCAGCATGTTGTTTCTTAAGATACCCAAAGATAAAGTTGTAGAAAAAGCCGGCATTGTTGAAAGATTGCTCAATGGGCAGGAGGATGCGAATAATTATATACCTGTTCGCTCATGGCGGCAGGTGGGCGACAGTATTGTTGTGCAGCAATACATTGATGAAGGTATAGAAGAACGACAGTCTTATTATATTAAAGACCTGAATGCAGATCCTGTTTCATTGATTGTGCATAAAACCTTTTGGCTGGGCACCGATAAATTTGGCCGGGATATTCTCAGCCGCCTGATCGTAGGAGTGCGGGTAAGCCTTGCCGTTGGTCTTATCGCCGTTGTAATTTCCCTGTCTATCGGTATAGTGCTGGGGCTTGTTGCAGGCTACTATGGCGGCCGAACAGATAATATCATCATGTGGTTCATTAATGTAGTATGGAGCATGCCTACCTTATTGCTGGTGTTTGCTATTACTCTTGCATTAGGCAAGGGTTTCTGGCAGGTATTTATTGCCGTTGGATTAACCTTATGGGTAAACACGGCAAGGATCATTCGCACGCAGGTACTGAGCATACGGGAACTGCAATATATTGAAGCTGCCAGAGCACTTGGCTTTACCAACACAAGGATCATCTTCCGCCATATACTGCCCAATGTACTGGGACCGGTAATGGTAATGGCCGCTTCCAATTTTGCCTCCGCTATCGTTATAGAAGCAGGACTGAGCTTTCTGGGCATCGGCGTTCAGCCACCACAGCCCAGCTGGGGCTTAATGATCAAGGAAAACTACAATTTCATCATCACCCATAACCCGTTACTGGCCATATCGCCGGGCATTTGTATCATGCTGCTGGTGCTGGCCTTTAATTTATTGGGTAATGGCCTGCGGGATGCGCTGGATGTGAGGGGAAAGGTGTGAGAACAGTGGTAAGCGGGCAGTGGTAACATCAGCTATCGGATGATCTTTGTGCTGATGGCTCATTGTAGACTACTGACAGTCTCCGGATTTTGGATTTATGGTTTTTTGTTTATCGTTGTATTCTTCAGATTTCGGATTTGAGATTTATCCGCAACAGCGGACAGATTTGAAATTTGATTTTTTATTTGCCTTTTGTAATTTGGTTCTTGTCTTTTGTTTCCTGATGCTTTGCTAATTACAACGGCCCTACCTGTACATTACGGTTAAAGCTTTCTTCCAGCGATATTAATGTTTCCGTTCGTTCAATACCTTTTATTTTTTGCAATTCATCATGCAATACATGCCGCAACTGGGTGATATCCCTGCATACAATTTCGATGAACATGCTGTAATTGCCTGTGGTATAATTAAGTCGTACAATTTCCGGTATTCTTTTCAGTTCCTTGGCTACAGTATCGTATAAAGAACTTTTTTCGAGGTAGATGCCTACAAACGCAGTTATGTCATAACCCAGCTCCTTCAACTCCACATTAAGACGGGTGCCTTTTACTATACCGCTTTCCTGTAGCTTTTTAATGCGCACATGTATGGTACCCCCTGATACAGAAAGATTTTTTCCAAGGTCAGCATACGATATCCCCGCATCTTCCATCATTGCGGATATGATCTGCAGGTCTAATTTGTCTAAATTTAATTTTGACGCCATTTTACCCTGATTTATCTACATAATACTACAATTTATTGATACAGACAGGAAAAAGATAATTGCAGGTGAAAAACATTCAATGAAAATAAAATGAATTTCAGGGTAAACTTCCACAATGAAAACACAATAAAAAGACACAGGGACAGAAGCATTGGTTCCGGCGCACGAAGAAAAATATCAAATCGCTATCTTATTA
>CAMPJQ010000012.1 GCA_946886925.1 uncultured Terrimonas sp. | reverse complement strand
ATATTATCTAAAATAATATCATCGTCAAAGGGACGGATTCCAGGCTTTGTGTGGCAGTTAATGTATTTATTTTCAAATTTTCAAATTTTCAAATTAACGCATTAGTATATATGGACCATTATACAATGAACCTCACCTTAAAGGTGTGGAAACAAAAAAACAAAAGCGACAGGGGACATTTTGAAACCTACCAGGTAAAAGATATTTCTTCAGAAATGTCGTTCCTCGAAATGTTCGACGTACTTAATGAAAAATTAATTGAAGAGAACAGGGAACCTATAGCCTTTGATCATGACTGCCGTGAAGGCATTTGCGGCATGTGCTCTATGTACATCAATGGACGCCCGCATGGCCCATGGCATGGCACTACCACCTGCCAGTTGCATATGAGAGCATTTAAAGATGGAGACACCGTTGTAGTAGAACCCTGGCGCGCCAATGCGTTTCCCGTAATTAAAGATCTTATTGTGGATCGTCACGCTTTCGACAGGATCATACAGGCAGGCGGTTATATTTCGGTAAACACAGGTAATGCAGTAGACGGGAACGCTATTCCTGTTGAAAAAGAAAAAGCAGACCAGTCCTTTGCGGCTGCTGCCTGCATAGGATGCGGCGCCTGCGTAGCAGCCTGCAAAAACAGTTCAGCGATGCTGTTTGTATCTGCTAAAGTTGCTCACCTGGCTTTATTGCCCCAGGGTGCACCCGAGAAAAAGAGCCGGGTACTCAACCTGGTAGAGCAAATGGATAAGGAAGGTTTTGGTTCATGTACTATGACGGAAGCGTGTGAAGCTGTTTGCCCCAAAGAAATTTCTGTAGATAATATTGCAAGGTTAAATAAAGAATATCTTTCTGCGGCAAGCCTTATTGATAAATAGTTTAAAATTGATAAGTGAAACGGTAAATCAATTCATTTTCCGCTTATTTTTCCTGTCGTTGATTTAGATTTTAGAAATGGATGGTGGTGAAATTATATCTGCAGAGCCCGTTACAACGGATACCATTAAAAATCCCCTTACTGATCAAAAAAAAGTACGGCTTGATGTGCTACGGCTTGATAGAATACACCCAGTAGTTTCCGGAAATAAATGGTTCAAACTTCAATATTATACAGGCGACGCTGTAAATAAAGGATACACTACATTACTCACATTTGGCGGTCCCTATTCCAACCATATTGCAGCTACTGCCTATGCAGCAAAAATGCTGGGACTTAAGGCTGTTGGCGTTATCAGGGGAGAAGCCCCCAAACAATGGTCGCATACCCTGCAGGAAGCACATGCCTGCCAAATGCAGCTCGTTTTTTTACCAAGGAATGAATACGATGCAATAAAAAGAAACGTGCATAGCACAAATTTTGAAGTGCAATTTGGTAAGGTATACGTTATTCCTGAAGGCGGGTTTGGTTCGCTGGGAATGCAGGGCGCAGCGGAAATATTGCACAGCACAGATACCGGCCATTATACACATATTGTTTCGGCCGTGGGAACAGGAACAACCATAGCCGGCATCATACAGGCCACAAAACCCCATCAACAGGTTACAGGCATAAGTGTTATGAAGAACAATATTGGTTTGAACGATGAAATAAAATCTTTATTAAATACATCTCTGCCTGGCAGTTTTAGCATTATACATGATTATCATTTTGGGGGATATGCAAAATATACCCCTGCATTAACCGGGTGGATGAACTGGTTTTATCATGCATCAACTATTCCGCTGGATTTTGTTTATACCGCAAAAATGATGTATGGTATATTTGATCTGATGGGGAAAGATTTTTTTAAGCCACAATCCCGCATCTTAGCCATTCACAGCGGGGGTTTACAGGGCAACCTGTCTCTTGCACCCGGAGTTTTAGTGTTTTAATATACAAGTGTAGCATTATCTTTGTTGCGTTCAGCGTTAATGCTTTTGATAATTATTGCTATGAAAATTGTTTCCCGGGCTATTGCTTTCTTTACATTTATTTTATGCAGCTATACCGTCCGGTCGCAGGATACCCTCCCCGATTTTACGGTTGTAAACAGAAACGGTAAAGTAATCTTGAGTTGGGTAAACGATTTTCCCGTAATAAAACAGTTGAGCATCCAACGTTCACCAGATAGTTTGAAAGGTTTTAAAACCATTTTAACCCTGCCCGATCCCTCATCGGTTACCAATGGGTTTCTTGATAACAATGCCCCGGATACTTCATCTTTCTACAAATTGTATATTCTGCTCGACAATGGAAATTATATGTTCAGCACAGCACAAAAACCGCATAAAGATCGGCCTCCGGTGGCAAAAAAAGAAAAAAATGGAACCAATAGTAATGTAATTGCTCAACCAAACGTGCAGGATAACAAAGGCCCTGCTAAAACAAGTGCTGTAGCTACAAACGAAACATCAACCTCATACCAACTGCAATCTGCCGCCCAAACTTCCGGAAAAAAGAGAAGCGATGGTTTAATAGCGGACACCATGAATTTAGTAAGACCCGAACCATATAAACCCTCAAGCTTTGTTTTTACAAATCCTGATGGCAATATTACTATTGTATTACCTCCGGGAAGACTGAACAATTTTAAAATCAGGTTCTACGAGGCAGATGGCAATATCCTGTTTCGGATCAATGATATTAAAGAACATATTTTTACGCTGGATAAATCCAATTTCATGCATGCAGGCTGGTTCAGGTTTGAATTATTTGAAGATGGTAAGCTCAAAGAAAAAAACAAAGTGAGGGTGCCGTAATATATTAACTTTCACCAACAAGGGTACAATCGAATATCTGTTCAAAACAATTTTTCAGGGTTGCTTTTACAGTCTCTGTTCCGGGGTTAAAATTCAATTCTTTTTCTATTGAAGTTACCTGCTTATTGGCAATACCGCAGGGAATGATATAATTAAAATAATCCAGGCTGGTGTTTACATTCAATGCAAAGCCGTGCATGGTTATCCAACGACTGCAACGCACACCCATGGCACATATCTTCCTTTCTCTCCCTTTTACTGAAGGTTCTATCCATACGCCTGTTTCACCGGGTGAACGTTCACCTTTTATACCATACTGTTGCAAAGTAAGAATAACCACTTCTTCCAGGTTACGCAGGTATTTGCCGATATCGGTATAATATTTTTCCAGGTCAAGAATAGGATAACCTACAATTTGTCCCGGCCCATGAAAGGTAATATCTCCTCCCCTGTTGGTTTGATAATATTCAATGCCTTTTTGATGAAGAGCTGCTTCGCTGATCAGTACATTTTCGGCATGCCCGCTTTTGCCTAACGTATATACGGGATGATGTTCACACAAAAGCAAATGATGATGTGTATCGGCTTGCTGTTCAGAAAAGAGTTCCTGCCGGGTGTCGTGGGATGATGCATAGGACAACCCGGCTTTAGCCAATGTTTTTGCCTGTACATTCTTCTGCAGCAGTTGCTCCTGGAAATCCCAAGCATCTTTATAGGCTACAGCGCCCATGTCTCTAAAAAAAACTTCCTGCATGCCTGCAAAGTTATTTCATTTAAAGTAACGGAAATCGTTTCCCTTTCCCGGCCGCTTCACCGATCTTATTACTTATCTTGGAAAACCTTATATTGTAAATTGATCACAATAAATATTGCATCATAAATATGAACCGTAAAAATTTTATAAAAAATACAGGACTCGTTACTGCGGGACTAAGCTTAGCGGAAATCAGGTCGATTGCCTCATCCTGGCAGTTGCCTGCACCCAATAAATTACCCCGTTGGAAGGGATTTAATCTGCTCGATTTCTTTTCACCCAACCCTAATCCTGCGCGTAATCCTACTACCGAAGAACACTATAAATGGATGCGCGACTGGGGATTTAATTTCGTACGTGTACCTATGGCCTACCCTCATTACCTGGATATAGACCACTCGAAAGACATTATACCCGACGATGTATATAAGATCAATAATGAAGCGGTAGACAGGATAGATGCCCTGGTAACTACGGCGCATAAATATGGTATGCATGTAAGCCTTAACCTGCATCGTGCGCCGGGCTATTGCATTAACGCCGGATTTCATGAGCCCTATAATTTATGGAAAGATGGAGCAGCACAGGAGGCTTTTTATTTCCACTGGAATATGTGGGCTAAAAAATATAAAAACCTGTCGTCCCAAAAAATAAGTTTTGACCTGGTAAATGAGCCCAGCATGCGGGAAGATATGAACGACCAGCATTCCAAATCGGGACCGGTACCCGGGGATATATACCGCAAGGTTGCCAAAGGAGCCGCTGAGGCCATTCGTAAAGAAAACCCGGAATATCTTGTAATTGCCGATGGCAATAATGTGGGCAATACACCCATTCCGGAAATTAAAGATCTGAATATCGGGCAAAGTTGCAGGGGATATTATCCCGGCGCTATCTCTCACTATAAAGCACCCTGGGCCAATAAAGACATTAATAACCTGCCTGAACCCAAATGGCCGGGAGAGGTAGGAGGAAAACATTTTAGTAAGGCTATGCTTGAAGCCTATTATAAACCATGGACCAATTTAATACAGCAGGGCGTTGGGGTACACTGCGGTGAGTGTGGCTGCTGGAACAAAACCCCGCATAATGTATTTATGGCGTGGTTTACCGATGTGCTCAGCATTCTTAAAGCCGGCAATATTGGTTTTGCAGTATGGAATTTTATAGGAGATTTTGGAGTGCTCAATTCCGGGAGAACAGATGTGGCTTATGAAGACTGGTATGGCCACAAATTAGACAGGAAGTTCCTTGACCTGATGTGCAAGCAATAAGAAATTTTTTAGGACTAAAGATCCTGTTATTGGCACTTCCAATAAACTGTTGCAGCAGGCTTGTTCCTGTTAACCGCTATCTTTGCCCAAAAAAGCAGGCAATGCCCAAAGAAACGGAATGGGAAAATGAACTGGAAGATGGCGACAGCAGTGAATCGCGCTATGAGCGCCTATCCTTTACTGTAGACAAAGGACAGGAATCGATTCGTATTGATAAGTTCCTCATTAGCCGTATGGAAGGCGGCACCAGGAATAAATTGCAGCAGGGTATTGAAAAAGGTTTTGTTTTCGTAAACAACCAGGTGGTAAAATCCAATTATAAAATACGCCCCGGAGATCATATCATCATGTATTCCGACACTGCCCCTGAATTAACAGAAGTGATCCCCGAACAGCTTCCACTCGATATCAGGTATGAGGATGATGATATTATTATTCTCTATAAGCCCGCCGGCATGGTAGTACACCCCGGCTCCGGCAATTATACGGGAACGGTAGTAAATGGTATAAGCTGGTATTTAAAACAGCAGCAGCCCGAATTATCTGAATCTGAATTACCCCGTTTTGGATTGGTGCACCGGATAGATAAAAATACTACCGGATTACTGGTGCTGGCTAAAAATGAAATCGCTTCCGTGCGCCTGGCCAGCCAGTTTGCAGAGCATACCGTGCAAAGAAGATATATTGCGCTTGTATGGGGCGACTTTACGGATGATAGTGGAACAATTGTAGCGCATGTAGGGCGCCACCAGCGACACCGTAAAATTATGGATACCTTTCCTGAAGGGGAATATGGAAAAGAGGCGATTACTCATTACAGGGTATTGGAACGATTGGGTTATGTAAGTTTGATTGAATGCCGCTTAGAAACCGGGAGAACCCATCAAATACGCGTTCACATGAAATACATCGGCCACCCTTTATTTAACGATGAAACTTATGGAGGTGATAAAATTGTTAAGGGAACAGTTTTCACCAAATACAAACAGTTTGTTGAAAACTGTTTTGCGCTTTGTCCGCGCCACGCGCTTCATGCTAAAACATTAGGATTTATACATCCAACATCCGGCAAACAGATGCTTTTTGAAAGCGAAATACCTGCCGATATGCAATCCGTTATAGAAAAATGGAGACGATACGTTGGAGCGAAAGGCATGAATGTGGAATAATCCGCAACAATATTTGGATATTAATTTTTTACATATCAACCCGCATATGGCGTCCCGGAAAACGCCATCAGCTTTCTTCCCCTCCAAGCAACTCTCTTTCCACCTCTTCCATTTGCACAATATCCCATGCTTCACTTTCGGTGGGGGTAACATTGAGCAGATCCAGCAGGTCAAGTCTTTTGAGTGCATCTTTTACTGATGGCTGGATTTCACATAATACAAATGAACGGCTGGACGCGTAGGCTTTCTGTTGCTCTTCTACAAGAAATTGCGCAACCGTTTGCTCAAGGCTTTGAACAGTTTTTAAATTCAGAATGATATGTTTAACATCATTTTGTGTAACTTCAGTAAACAATTCTCGTAGTTTATCTGTCATATTAGCAGAGAATTGAGATTCATTAAGCGATATGACATGAAATTTTTCCTTGGTATCTATTTTGAAGTTCATTCTTGAGTTCTTTTGATAGATTGATTTTTTACAGGTAAAGTTTACCGCTTTTCATTTTTAATTGCTTTATCTGAATACGTAAAAGTGTGTTTTATCTTTTGCATAATTCCAGTCCTGGAAGACAATAAATATGCTGTAACGCTCACCAACACAATAATTCACACACCTGCAATGTTCTATTAATCATAAGAAGTCAAAATTATTAGTTATTATTGTATCGATCACTATTTAAATTCTATTTACATGGATAATAATTTTTCTACCCAGGTAAAAGAAATTATTTCATTCAGCAGGGAAGAAGCACTGAGGTTGGGAAATGATTTCATTGGAACAGAGCATCTGTTGCTGGGATTGATCAGGGAAGGAGAAAATATGGCGGTGAAGATACTGAAGAATCTTAACGTTGACCTCTATGAACTGCGTAAAGAAGTGGAGTTGGCCGTAAAAGATAAAACAGGAAAAAACATTGCCAATATCAACAGTTTACCCCTGACCAAACAAGCCGAGAAAGTAATACGGGTTACCGTACTTGAAGCAAAAGCGCTTAAAAGCCCTACTGTTGAAACGGAGCACCTGATGCTTTCTATTTTGAAAAACAAAGAAAATATTGCTACACAAATTTTAAATCAGTTTGACGTGGACTACGACCTTTTCAGAAATGAGCTGGGCATGGTCAAAAGCAATGATGTGCGCAGCGAATATACCGACGATGCTGATGACGATTTTGATGATGAAAAGAAAAGTTACCAGCAAAAGTCGAAAGCACAGGCGGCAAATACCAAGAGCAAAACGCCTGTTTTGGATAATTTCGGACGTGATATTACACGGCTTGCCGAAATGGGCACTTTAGATCCCATTGTTGGCCGTGAAGAAGAAATTGAAAGAGTATCGCAGATACTGTCGCGCCGCAAGAAAAACAACCCTATTTTAATAGGCGAGCCTGTGTTGGTAAAACGGCTATCGTGGAAGGACTTGCTTTGCGCATTGTGCAAAGAAAAGTTTCCAGGGTATTGTTTGATAAACGCGTGGTTTCGCTTGATCTTGCTGCACTGGTAGCAGGCACCAAATACCGTGGCCAGTTTGAAGAGAGGATGAAAGCCATTATGAATGAACTGGAGAAGAACAGGGATGTTATTCTCTTCATTGATGAAATTCACACGATAGTTGGAGCGGGTGGAGCCAGTGGCTCCTTAGATGCCTCCAACATATTTAAACCGGCGCTTGCCCGTGGCGAACTGCAGTGCATTGGGGCTTCAACGCTGGATGAATACCGCATGTACATTGAAAAAGACGGTGCATTGGATCGCCGCTTTCAGAAAGTGCTGGTAGATCCGCCAAGCGTGGAAGAAACCATACAGATATTGCAGAACATTAAATCTAAATACGAAGATTTTCATAATGTAACTTATGCGGAGGATGCCATTGACGCATGTGTAAAACTGAGCGACCGTTATGTTACCGACAGGCTGCTGCCCGACAAGGCCATTGACGTGATGGATGAAGTAGGTGCAAGAGTACACCTGAAGAATATTAATGTGCCTAACGAAATTGTGGAATTGGAAAAGAAGATAGAAGACATTAAACAGGAAAAAAATAAAGTAGTAAAAAGCCAGCGTTTTGAAGAAGCTGCATCACTGCGCGACAATGAAAAAAGGCTGCAGGAAGATCTTGAAAAAGCAAAAGCACATTGGGAAGAAGAAAGCAAGCATAAACGTTACCCGATAGATGAAGAGGCGATCGCCGAAGTGGTGAGCATGATGACAGGCATTCCTGTAAAAAGAATGGTGCAGGCTGAAACAGATAAACTGCGCCGCATGGCAGAAGACCTGGCAAGTGCAGTTGTAGGACAGGATGAGGCTATTCAAAAAATTGTAAAAGCCATACAGCGTAACCGCGTAGGATTAAAAGATCCCAAGAAACCTATTGGCTCTTTTATTTTTCTTGGCCCCACAGGCGTTGGTAAAACAGAGCTCGCCAGGGCGTTGGCAAGATACATGTTCGATTCGGACGAAGCGCTGATCCGTATTGATATGAGTGAGTACATGGAGAAATTTACAGTAAGCCGGTTAATTGGAGCGCCTCCCGGATACGTAGGATATGAAGAAGGCGGACAGCTAACGGAAAAAGTACGCCGCAAACCGTATTCAGTAGTATTGCTCGATGAGATTGAAAAAGCGCATCCTGATATCTATAACATTTTATTGCAGGTACTGGATGACGGACAGCTAACAGATGGCTTAGGCAGGAAAGTGGATTTCAAGAACTCACTGATCATCATGACTTCCAATATTGGTGTACGACAGTTGAAGGATTTCGGCGAAGGAGTGGGTTTTGCTACAGCAGCACGGCAACTAACCTCAGATGAGAATAATAAAGCCGTGATTGAAAAAGCGTTGAAGCGTACATTTAGTCCTGAGTTTTTAAACAGGATAGATGATGTAATGATCTTCAATTCGCTCACCCAGGAACATATCTTCCAGATCATTGACATTTTAATGAAGGGCGTTATGAAACGTTTGAGCACGCTTGGATTTTCACTTGAACTTACCTTAGATGCCAAAAATTTCATCGCAGAAAAGGGATACGATCAGCAATTTGGCGCCCGACCGCTGCACAGGGCTATCCAAAAGTATCTTGAGGATCCTTTGGCGGAAGAAATACTGAACACGCATGTAAAAGCAGGTGATATCCTGATCGCTGATTTGGACAAGGAAAAATCGTTACTGAAATTTACCTTAAAGGAAGAAAGCAAAAAGGAAAAATCAGAAGCTTAAGACATCATGAGAATAAACACAATGCCGGCCTTTAACAGGCTGGCATTTTTTATGCCCAATGAAAAATTTCTCCTTCTGTTCTTCTTTTTCATACAGTATATATAATTTGTGCTGTATTAAGCATGAAAAAGATTATCATAACCATAGATGGATGGTCGTCCTGCGGCAAAAGCACTTTGGCCAAGCAACTGGCAAGGGCACTTCAGTATGTGTATATAGACAGCGGCGCTATGTATCGGGCTATTACGCTATACTTTCTGCGCAATATGGTAGACTGGACAAAAGAAAAACAGGTTCATGAGTCACTGAAAAACATTGAGCTGGATTTCAGACCCAATGAAAAAAGCATGGAAACTGAAATTTATCTTAACGGAGAGAATGTGGAATATGTTATCCGTGATTTGATCATAGCTGAAAAGGTAAGCGAGGTAGCAGCCATCAAAGCAGTGAGGACATTTGCGGTGGCAGAGCAAAAAAAGATGGGAGGAAAAAAAGGGATAGTAATGGATGGAAGAGACATCGGCACTGTTGTTTTTCCGAAAGCAGAATTGAAAATATTTATGACGGCAGATATTGCCATACGGGTAGAAAGACGGTTCCGGGAAATGTACGCCAAGAATCCAAATATTACCATAGAAGAGGTAAAAAACAATCTTGAGATGCGGGATTACATTGATTCTCACCGGGAGGTAAGCCCCTTAAAAAAAGCAGAAGACGCAGTGGTGCTCGACAATTCTAATATCACACCCGAACAACAATTACAAATAGCACTCGATCTTGTGAAACAAAAATTATAAACCAGTATCTCATGCCCCCCAAAAAAATACGTGCCGGGTTAGTTGGATTCGGCATTTCAGCCAAAGTATTTCATCTTCCATTCATTACTTCGCTAACTGACAAATATGAGCTGGTAAGCATCCTGCAAAGAAAAGGCAATGAAGCTGAGGAGAAATATCCTTCCATTAAAATAGTAAGGAATATAGATGAACTGGTAGCTGATCCGGAAATTGATTTGATTGTAATTACTACACCTAACGATACCCATTTCCCTTACACTAAAAAAGCATTGGAAGCAGGTAAACATGTAGTGCTGGAAAAACCATTTACCAATACTACCGAAGAAGCAAGGCAACTGGTAAACATAGCCAAGCATTCAGGAAAAGTACTGAGTGTGTACCAGAACCGCAGGTATGTGAGTGACTTTCGCACCATGAAAGAAATTTTAGATAAAAAACTGCTGGGTAAAATTCACGAATTTGAGGCACATTACGATCGCTACCGTATGGAAGCCCGTCCTGCAGCATGGAGAGAAGCGCCATTGCCCGGCAGCGGCATTTTATATGACCTGGGTCCGCACATAATAGACCAGGTCTTGTATTTCTTTGGTATGCCGTCATCTGTTACCGCAGATATAAGAATGCAACGTCCTCATGCAAAAGTGGATGATTATTTTAACCTGTGGCTGGATTATGACTTTACAAAAGTGATCCTTCATGCAGGCATGCTGGTAAGGGAGCCCGGACCGCGGTATATGATACAGGGCACCCTGGGGTCATTTATTAAATACGGAGAAGATCCGCAGGAAGCCAGGCTAAGAGCTGGTGAACAACCTGTTGGTGAAGATTGGGGACTGGAACCTGAAGAAATGTTTGGCCTCATTCATACCGAAAAAGAGGGCAAAATAATTAAAGAAAAATATCCTTCTCACAAAGGCAGTTATGCCGATTATTATAATGAACTGTACGGAAGTATAGTGAACGGACTTCCCGTAAAAGAAAAACCGGAGCATGGCTATAACACCGTCAGGATCATTGAACTTGCTATACAAAGTAATAAGGAGAAAAGAACCGTTGACTGCACGGGGCTGATGGATGCTGGATATTGAAAGAAGAAAAAAACAAGAACCAAATAACAAAAGACAAATAAGCCCGAAATCTAAAAACCGAAGTTCGAAGTGAATACAGGATCGTTTACACAATCTGTGAGTAAGAAGTGTGTTGTCCAGTTCAGTGCTGCTACAGTGGCTTGACACTCCTTAAAATAAATTCCCAAAAATCACAAATAAAGCACGAATATTTAATTTCGAAGCGAGATGCAATCTCAAATCCCGGTCAAACTGCCATCAGGCTGCACCCTCTGATATCGCTGTTGTCTATTCGTCCCAGTATTTCAAAACTGCAGTCCGGATAAAGCCTGCCTGCATCTTCTGTAGCAATAAAGGAGCACGAATGAATATTAGCAAGGTCAATAATGTTCACCACACCGCTTGCAGGATTGCTGTGCGGACTTATGATTTCAAAAGGATCATCTTCATTGCGAAGCAGTATTTTCATCCACTTGGGGCAATGAAATATACCATCTCTTTTTGAATAGGCCTGCGACAACAATTCGGTCATTCCATACTCCGAATGGATATGCGGCAACTGAAAAGCTGCTTTTAAAAGAGCATGCACTTCGTGCCTGGTCATTTCTGTTTTGCGTCCTTTCATACCTCCGGTTTCCATTACAATAGTATGTTTTAAAGGAATGGGATGCAATTCAGCAAAATCGAGCAGGGCAAATGTTACCCCTATCAGCAATACTTTTTGTTCCTCTTTTTCAAGCGCTTGTAAAGTGTCTGCCAATTGAGCGTATTCATTTAAATAAAAGCCACTTTTATGATGTTTACTTCGCCTGATCAGTTCATCCACCATCATTACCAGCGACGAATGCCGGCGCTCGAGATAGGAAGGCAATAAGCCAATGATACAATAACTTCCGGGATCGCCATAAAACTGCTCAAACCCCTTTAAAAAGCTTCGCGTATATAAGGAAGCATCCCTTACATAATGTTTGCTGTTGGTGGTTTGAGTAGTTCCGCTGCTTTCAAAAACCACCTGCGGCTCAAATGCGGTAGATTGTATGCGATGGGTTTTAAAGAAGTTTACCGGTAAAAAGGGAATTTGTTCCAGTGTTTTCACCTGTCTTGCATCTGTGCTCAACGCATCGGCAAACTGCCGGTAAATGCCGTTGTTTGTATACTGGAACCGAAACACATCAATGGCCAGACTTTCAAAGCCCGAAATGTTAAAATCAAATATTCGTTCGGCTATGTCGTTATATGGTGAGCGTTTATTCAAAGGGAATATTTACATTTGTTTTAATGAATTCATCAATATGAGAACAAGGCTTACAATACTTTTTTTAATATTTGTTGCTGCTTCTTGCAGCAAAGATAAGTTTAGTGAGAAACCAAGCCTTACACTGAAGGAGGTGAGCGGCAATTATATTCCTTTGGGCAATTATGCAGTTCAGTTTACCATTGAATATACTGATGCGGAGGGTGATATAGCCGGTGTGCCATTGTTTTTAGAAAAAATATCCTCCTCCTCTCCCTGCGCCGATGGCAACAGGGTGCCCAGCTATTTGGACAGTCTTAGTTTTACGATACCAGCAGATGTGCCACCGACAAACAACCAAAAAGGGGAAATCATAATAACCATACAGGATCAATATCTTGCGCGCATCGCCTGCAGTCCTGCCGATACCACTGAACAGGCCGTTTACAAATTTTGGTTTAAAGATAAAGCAGGGAATGTGAGCGATACCATAACTGCACCACCCATCACTATTGAAAAATCGTTTTGAGTTCAAAAAAAGGAATAGGAGTTTCAGTATTTGATCTTTTCATCAATACGAACATATATATATCGCTTTGTGCTGTACTAATGGCTACACAAACGAATCATTTTTTTGAACTGCAATACAATACCCGCATATTTTACCTGTTTGTATTCTGCGCTACCTTATGCAGTTACAACTTTCACTGGTACCTCACACCTTTTGTACCTTCTGATTCGCCGCGTATTACCTGGAATCATACACACCGGCGCCTGCTACTGAGCATTTATATAGCTATGCTTATTGCATCGGCAATACTCGCCCTGCGATTAATTGAGCACTGGCTGCCGCTGAGCATTGGCGTTTTGGCCACTTTTTTATACAGCGCTCCTAAAATTCCACACAAATATTTTTCACTTCTTTCCAAAATAGCAGTGGGCAAAACCCTTTTTCTCACTTTTGTATGGATGTATGTCACCACAGCATTACCAATTTTAATAGCTGATACGAACTGGACAATGGCGCATACTCTTTTTTGTATCAGCCGTTTCTCCCTGATATATGCTATTTGTATTTTATTCGACTACCGCGACAGAGAATCGGACCGCGCACAGGGCGTTAAAAGCATGATCACATGGATGAGCGAAAAAAATATATTATTGATATTCCTTGCCTCATTGATTTTGTTTGTAATAAGCACAATCGCCTTATATGAACAATCGTTTTCTACCTTTACTATTACCCTGTTATTGATACCCGGCGGCATTGTGCTGGCTTTGTATAACTATGCCCGAAAGCATTTTTACGATTACCTGTTTTATTTTGTTCTGGATGGGCTGATGATGTTTTCCTCGCTTTTAACCCTCTTGTTCAGGATTTAACTATTTTTGAAGCCCAATTCAACATAAAATGGCAAAAAACACAAAAGCAAAGCAAAAATCTATAGTAAACGACAATTCCTTTCTTTTTCTAAAAAATTACCTCAACAATGCCTCGCCAACCGGCTTTGAAAGCAGCGGGCAAAAATTATGGCTCAACTATATCAAACCTTATATTGATAATCATTTTGTTGACCCTTATGGAACGGCAGTTGGTGTGATAAACCCGGATGAGAAATTTAAAGTAGTGATAGAAGCCCATGCAGATGAAATTAGTTGGTTCGTAAATTATATTACCAATGACGGACTGATCTACCTGAAGCGCAACGGTGGTGTGGATCACCAGATCGCTCCCGGTAAAAGAGTTATCATTCATGGTAAAAAAGGAGTGGTTAAGGCAGTATTCGGCTGGCCTGCCATACATACCCGTATCGGTGCAGGTGAAAAAGAAACACATCCGAAAGTGGACAATCTTTTTTTGGATTGCGGGGCGAGAAACAAAAAAGAGGTAGACGCATTAGGTATTCACATTGGCGCTGTGGCCACATACGAAGAAGGTTTTGATGAACTGGCTTATGACTATTACATTGGCAGGGCTATGGATAACCGCATTGGTGGTTTTATGATTGCCGAAGTGGCCCGCCTGCTGAAAGAAAATAAGAAAAAGATTCCTTTCGGTTTATATATTGTAAACGCCGTTCAGGAAGAAGTAGGATTACGGGGAGCCGAAATGATAGCCCGCAGAATAAAGCCTGATGTAGCTATTATAACGGATGTAACCCACGACACCACCACGCCTATGATCAATAAAATGATTGAAGGCGACATAGCCTGTGGGAAAGGCCCATCACTGGCTTTTGGTCCCGCTGTTCACAACAAATTATTAGATGCGGTACAAAAAGTAGCGGAAGATAAAAAAATACCTGTGCAACTACGTGCGGTAAGCCGTAGCACCGGAACCGATACCGAATCATTTGCCTATGCCAATGATGGCTGTCCCTCTGTGCTTATTTCTATACCGCTGCGGTATATGCATACTACAGTAGAAATGTTGCACAAAGGAGATATCGAAAACACGATCAGATTAATGTATGAAACGTTGCTTACGTTAACGCCTAAAACAAAACTGAGCTATTTTTAAAATGCAAAACCTGGAGCAATGAATATAACAGCATATATTGACCCGGGTAGCGGAAGCTACTTAGTGCAGATGATCATTGCAGGCATACTGGGCATTGTTTTTTATTTTAAAACGATCTGGGCTACCATTAAATCCTTCTTCGGAAGTAAGAAAGAAACGCCATCCAAAGACAAAGAAAAGAATGGATAAGATACAAAAGCACCCGGCCTCCTACAGGGATCCTTCGGGGTTTGTTTTTTTGTATGAAGGAAAATATTACAGGCAGGTGAACCAGTGTTACAAAGATGATTACCTGGTCTTAAAGCAATCCGGGTTGTATAATCAATTGGTTAAAGAAGAAAAGCTTATCGCTCATATTGAACTGGATGAAAATTTTAGTCAGTCCGCCGAATGGTATTGTACACTATTGCCGGAACAAATCTCTTTCCTTTCCTGGCCGTATGAGTGGTGTTTCAGCCAGCTAA
The DNA here is from genome assembly GCA_946886925.1 of uncultured Terrimonas sp. The sequence goes on along the minus strand of CAMPJQ010000012.1, from coordinate 1,110 downwards.
AAGATGCCGCATTGCTTACCTTAAACATTTTAAAAGAAGCTATACAACATGGGATGATATTAAAAGACGCTACTCCATTTAATATTCAATTTAAAAATGGGAGACCTACCTTTATTGATACCTTGTCTTTTGAAAAATATGACGACACCCAACCCTGGATCGCTTATCGCCAGTTTACCGAATCTTTTATAGTTCCTTTATTGCTGAGCGTTTATCATTCGCCGGAAATGCTGAAGTTATTACAGATCTATCCGGATGGTATTCCCCTTTCGCTTGCTTCGAAATGGCTTCCTTTGCGCAGCAGGTTTAATTTGAATGTATTCCTGCATATTTTTTTGCAAAACAGGGTATCTCAAAAAACAAATCGAAATCCGGCAGCGCAACCTGCATTCTCCCGGTCAAAATTGTTAAACATTGCCAGCAACCTAACATCCTTCATTTCAGGGCTGAAACTGAAAAAGATAAAAACAACCTGGAACAATTATTATGATGAAACGGTACTGAATAAAAAATATGTAAACGATAAAGTATCCCTTGTATCGGCCTGGTTAAAAGAAATTCCTGTAAAAACCCTGTTGGATGCCGGAACGAATACCGGCTTGTTTGCTGAAGCTATAGCACCCTATGCAGAAAGTGTTATAGCGATAGATTCGGATGCAGATTGCATTGACAGTTTATATAATCACTGCAAACAAACAGGCAATACCAATATATTGCCCCTCATGATTGATATCTGCCAGCCAACGCCATCAACAGGCTGGCGCAACGAAGAAAGAAGCTCATTTTTAAACCGTTGCAAGGTAGATATGGTATTGGCCCTGGCAATTATTCACCATCTTGTGATAGGGAAAAATGTATCATTACAGAAGGTTGCGGAAACATTCAGTACCCTAACTCAATACCTTGTTATAGAATTTGTGCCTAAGGAGGATGAGAAAGTAAAGCAAATGTTACTGCACAGGAAAGATATTTTTCCGTATTATACTGTAAAAGCATTTGAAGACATATTCGGTTCCTTTTTTGAAATCCTTCAAAAAGTAAGGGTTGGTGAAACGGAGAGAGTCCTATTTTTAATGAAAAAGAAAAACTAAATAATACTCAAAAATATTT
>CAMPJQ010000011.1 GCA_946886925.1 uncultured Terrimonas sp. | reverse complement strand
GGAATAAGAAGCCAGATGGCCAATTGCCTGCCTATGAATGGAATTTTAGTGATGTTAATCCTCCCGTACAGGGATGGGCTGCCATGCAGGTGTATTATATTGAAAAGAAAAACGATGGTAAGGGAGATATTGATTTTTTAAAGAAAGTCTTTCAAAAACTGCTGATCAACTTTACCTGGTGGATGAACCGGAAAGACCTGAGCGGCAATAATCTTTTTGAAGGGGGCTTTTTGGGACTGGATAATATTGGGGTATTTAACCGCAGTTCACAACTGGGCAGCAACATGCAGTTGGAGCAGGCCGATGGCACAAGCTGGATGGGCATGTATGCGCTGAACATGCTGGATATGGCCCTGGAGATTGCTGTGCATGATATTGCTTTTGAAGATACAGCCACTAAGTTTTTTGAACAGTTTGTGTTGATTGCAGAAGCCATCAATGAACATGGATTGTGGAATGAAGAAGACAAGTTCTTTTATGATATATTGTCCATAGCCGGATCCGAACCATTGCAGTTGCGTATACAGTCTATCGTTGGGCTCACCACTTTATTTGCCGTATCTGCTATAGAAAAAAAGGTATTTGATAAATTAAAAGACTTTAAAAAGCGAATTGGCTGGTTCGAAAGTTACCGGAAAAAAAACAACAAATTTTGGCCCAATGAGGAGAAAAGCGATGGGGAAGTCATGCTGTTATCATTGGTGCCCAGGGAACGCCTTGTGTATTTGCTCGAACATTTGCTGAACGAAGATGAATTTCTTTCCGAAGGTGGCATCCGGGCGCTGTCGAAGCATCACGAAAAAGATCCGTACAGTATTACGATCAATGGCATTAATTATACTGCACAATACGATCCCGGGGATTCTACTTCCGATTTTTACGGAGGTAACTCCAACTGGCGTGGGCCAGTGTGGATGCCTATTAATTACTTAATCATACAATCCATCCGTAAGTACGGTGCTTTTTATGGCAGCGATTTAAAAGTGGAATGTCCGGTAGGATCTGGTACGCAATTATCGCTGGGCGAGGTAGCGGATGAACTTACAAAAAGGGTAATAAGTATTTTTAAAAAGGATGATGACGGGAAAAGGAAATTATTCGGACAACACAACTGGTTTTATCAAAAGCCGGGCAATGAGCACCTGGTGCTCTTTTATGAATATTTTCACGGGGATGATGGTAACGGGTTGGGCGCCTCCCACCAAACCGGATGGACTTCGCTGGTAGCCGAACTGATCAATGAACTCCATCACAGCAGGGGAAAACATAAAACCGACCTTGCATCTGAAGCCGCTACTGCAGAAGAACTAGCAAAGCCTTAAACCGGCTGATGAAATGCGACAAAGGACCGTTTATTTTTTATTTAATTAATAGAGACACATCATGCAAACTATTTTAGGTGCAGGAGGTTCGATAGGTGTTGAACTCGCAAAAATCCTTCCTGCCTATACCGATGCCATCCGGTTGGTAAGCCGCACACCGCAAAAAATTAATGCTGGCGATGAATTGTTCCCGGCCAACATTACCAATGCTGCTGAGGTAGATAAAGCTGTAAAAGGATCGGAAGTAGTTTATCTTACCGTAGGCTTTCCCTACCGCTTAAAAATATGGCAGGAACGCTGGCCTGCCACCATGCGTAATGTAATTGATTCCTGCAAAAAGCACAATGCCCGGCTGGTTTTCTTTGACAATGTATATATGTACGACAGGGATTATTTGCAGCACATGACGGAAGAAACACCTGTTCGCCCCACCAGTAAAAAGGGAGCGATCCGTCAACAGATCGCAGACATGCTGATGAACGAGGTAAAGCACGGAAATCTTACCGCGCTTATTGCCCGTGCTGCAGATTTCACGAACGGAAGATCAAGTGTATTACATCAGTTGGTTACAGATAACCTGCTGAAAGGTAAAAAAGCGAACTGGCTGGTAAACGCAAATAAAGTACACAATTTTACTTTTGTATCTGATGCGGCAAAAGGCACAGCTATATTGGGTAATACGCCCGATGCTTTTAACCAGGTGTGGCATTTGCCAACAGACGCTACTAAACTAACCGGCCGGCAATGGATTGAACTGCTGGCAGCAGAACTGAATACAAAACCCCGCTATAGTATTTTATCTAAAGCAATGCTGGGATTGCTGGGTATTTTTATGCCGGTATTAAAGGAAATTAAGGAAATGGCATACCAGTATGACCGTGATTATTTTTTTGACAGCAGCAAATTCAACCAACGCTTTTCTTACATCCCTGTTACGGCAAAGAACGCGGCGCGTTTGATAATACAGTAGGCTGCGTTCTTAAAATCTTTGCAGGCTTCTGCCTAACCAGTACCTTTGCTGCACTTTTTGAAAAAGAAAATGCAATGAGTACACAACATTTATCTGAGCAGGAGATCATCAGAAGAGAAAAGAGACTGGAACTGGAAAAGCTGGGTATTGATCCTTATCCCGCGGAAGCTTTTCCTGTTACCCACACGGCAACAGATATAAAAAATAATTTTTCCGAAGAAAACAGGGATAGGTTTACCGATATCAGTTTCGCCGGCCGCATTATGAGCATACGCGATATGGGCAAAGCTTCTTTTGCCGTACTGCAGGATCATTCGGGCAGGATACAGATTTATGTAAAGCGCGATGATATATGCACCGGTGAAGACAAAACACTGTATAATACGGTATGGAAAAAATTATTAGACATAGGTGATATCATTGGTATAAAGGGATATGGCTTTATTACCAAAACCGGCGAAACCTCCATTCATGTTACCGCTTTCACTATACTTTCCAAATCACTCAAGCCTTTGCCGGTAGTAAAGGAAGCGGAAGGGCAAAGTTTTGACGCGGTTACCGATCCGGAATTCAGGTATCGCCAACGCTATGCTCACCTGATCATTAACCCCCAACTGAAAGATACTTTCATTAAGCGCACCACAATGATCAATACCATTCGTGGTTTTTTAAATGAGCATGGGGCGCTTGAAGTAGATACGCCTGTATTGCAAAGTATTCCCGGAGGCGCCGCTGCACGTCCTTTTATTACGCATCACAACGCGTTGGATATTTCATTGTACCTGCGCATTGCAAATGAGCTGTATTTAAAAAGGCTGATCGTAGGCGGCTTCGACTGGGTATACGAGTTCAGCCGTAATTTCCGGAATGAAGGAATGGACCGGACACATAACCCGGAATTTACCATCCTCGAATTTTATGTGGCCTATAAGGACTATTTCTGGATGATGAATACCACGGAAAACTTACTGGAGCAGGTAGCAATTGCTTTGCACAATACAACCGATGTACCCGTAGGGGATAAAATGCTGAATTTTAGAGCGCCTTTTAAAAGAGTTTCCATTTATGAAGCGGTAAAAGAACACACCGGTATTGATATTAGTGAAATGGATGAAACAGCATTAAGAGATACCTGTAAAAAGCTTTATATAGAAACTACGCCGGGCATGGGACGTGGAAAACTTATTGACAGCATCTTTGGTGAGAAATGCGAGAAGCATTATATACAGCCCACATTTATTATTGATTACCCGGTAGAGATGAGCCCGCTCACTAAAAAACACCGCAGTAAACCGGGGCTGGTAGAGCGTTTTGAGCTGATGATCAATGGTAAGGAAATAGCCAATGCCTATAGTGAGCTTAATGATCCTGTTGATCAGCGCGAACGTTTTGAAGAACAGGTAAAATTAATGGAACGCGGTGATGAGGAAGCCATGTTTATTGATCATGATTTTTTGAGATCGCTGGAATACGGCATGCCACCCACCGCAGGCATAGGTATAGGCATTGATCGTTTGTGCATGCTGTTAACCAACCAGCCTTCTATACAGGATGTGCTTTTCTTTCCACAGATGCGGCCGGAGAAAAGGGATGGGGAGGGAGAGAAGGGTTTGAAATTTGAAATTTGAGATTGGTTACAGGGTGCAAGTTGCAGGGAGCATCCGTTTCAACCCGGTTTATCATTTCGGATTTCGGAGCTACCAGCGTTCAGCCGTTAGCTATCAGATCAGTAACTACTAACTACAAGGAAGAAATATCTGAATGGTGAAGTTTCAGTTGCCAGTGGCGAGTATTCATTGCTCAGGCATAGGTATCAGTTGAATAATTACCGACTGCTGAAATCTGATGGCTGATCGCCGACTGCCTCTCTGATTTCAGGTTTCTCATTTTGGATTCGAATTTTTCCATTTGCATTTTACAACCAACCTGATCTTCTGAAAAAATAATACAATAAGCTACAGGTAGCAATAGTTATAATAATTACAGCGTAGTATCCATAATGCCAGTTAAGCTCAGGCATAAACTTAAAGTTCATACCATAAAAACCGGCGATCATGGTTGGCATAGCAATGATTGCAGCCCATCCCGCAAACTTTTTTGAAGTGTCATTTTGAGATATGGATATTAAAGAAAAATTTGCTTCCAGGGCAGTGTTCAATAATTCCCTTGTATTATCTATCATTTCATTGATGCGTACAGCGTGGTCATAGATGTCTCTGAAATAAGGCTGTGTTTCATCTGATATGCTTTTGATATCGAACCGCATCAGGCGGTTGCAAATATCTATCAATGGCGACACTGTTCTTTTTACCTCCAGCAATTCCCGCTTTAACTCGTATATCTGTTCGGTGGTTTCCCGGCTGGGCTTTCCTTTAAATATTTTGTCCTCAATCACATCTAACTCCTGTTCCAGTTCATCTACAACAGGGAAATACCTGTCAACAATAAAATCCATAATCGCGTATAATACAAATCCCTGGCCCTTACCTAACAGCTCAGGCATTGTTTCACAACGCGACCGCACTTCGGTATACGCAACAGAAGAACCATGTCGTATGCTCACAATGAAATTTACTCCAACAAAAAAGTGCGTTTCGCCAAATTCAATATGACGTTCCTTGTTCATCTGTGCCGTACGAAGCACTACAAAAATCGAATCGCCATACAATTCTATTTTAGGACGCTGATGCGCCCGGTGTGCATCTTCAATGGCCAGGTCGTGCAAATTAAATTCATCCTGCACTTTGCTGAGTATTGCCTCTGATGGTTCATACAATCCTATCCATACGAACTTATCCTTTTCTTTAAGGATGTCATGAACATTATTTAATTCAACATCAGCAAGTCTTTGACCACCGGCATAAGCAGCGCAATTGATAATCTCTTTCATACATTTTTATTTGAAAGAACAAATGCTATTACCAATAGAAAGTTCGGAAAAAATAAACAAATTGTGCAAACAGTAATGGGGGTTTGCCAGGATAAACACATTTAATTCATAAAATTGTAAAAAAGAGGCATAGCCTCGAATGAATATTATAAAAATAGCAAGGGGTTATGGGGAGCCTAAGCCCGATGCCATTATGAACAGTGCCGATGGCACTCACTTCTTCAAAAACTCATTTACAACAGTGCTAAAGCACGGGTTACAGAAATGTCGGGACTACGGCTCTCTTCAAATTTAGGCGTTTGCCTTGCCGGGTCAAAACTGATCACGAATAGTTACACGCGAAAGGAAATATTATCTTTGCATCTTAAACGTTAAGCTTCATTTGTATAAGCACCTTAGCTTAAAATCCCGACAACAAATTAATACTGCATTAAAAAACTTTGTTCTGCCTATATGGTTTTATTAAAAGTATCGGATATCCGCAAGCTGGAAGGAGATCAAATTGTATTGCGGGATATTAGCTTTGTTCAGCAACAGTTTCAAAAAATTGCTATTGCAGGCGCATCTGGTTCCGGTAAGAGCACATTGCTGAAAATTATATCAGGATTTATTCAGGCTGATGCAGGTGAGGTATATTTTGAGAAGGAAAGGGTGAAAGGGCCTTATGAAAAATTAATACCGGGACATCCTGAAATCGCCTATTTATCACAGCAGTTTGAATTGCGCAATAACTACCGGGTAGAAGAGATATTGAGTTACGCAAATACATTATTGCCGGGGGAAGCTGAGATTTTATACGAAGTATGCAGGATCAGCCATTTACTGAAGAGGAGAACAGATGAATTATCAGGTGGAGAAAAACAAAGAATTGCATTGGCCAGGCTGCTTACCACTTCACCCAAACTTTTATTGTTGGATGAGCCGTTTTCAAATCTTGACCTGATCCATAAAAACATCCTCAAATCTGTTATCCGCGACATTGGTGAAAGACTGGATATTACATGTATACTGGTTTCACATGATCCCGGCGATACACTTCCCTGGGCGGATGAAATTTTAATAATGAAAGACGGGCAAATCATTCAGAAAGGTTCACCCGCGGAGATATACCAGCGCCCTGTTACTGAATATGCAGCCGCTTTATTTGGAAAATACAACGTTATCAGCCAATCCCAGGCAAAAGCTCTTTTGCCACTAACCGTTGCAGAAAGGAATGAAAAAAATATATTCGTTCGGCCGGAGGAATTTAAAATAGTTGCGGAAGAGGAGCAGTCACTTAAAGGGAAAGTAAATGCTGTATACTTTTTTGGAAGTTATTATGAAATAGAAATAATGCTTTCAGAAAATAAAATTACAGTAAAAACGGAGGATTACCCTCCATCCATTGGCCACTTAGTGTATGTTTCCTTAAATAGTAAGGCAACCTGGTATGTTTAGCTATAGTTGGAAATGCCAATAGCTTTGATTGTTCCAGGCTAAAATTATTTTAACTCATACACAGAGGGGAATACTCCTTTTTTAAACAGGTCATAGCCAAACATAGTAGGGTTGTATGCTCCTATAACCTCTACATCAGCTTTTTCGGGTATTTTACTTTCCATACCCATACACCAAAAAGCTGCATTGACAAACAATCTGCGAAGATCTTCACTTTTAAAATCAATAGAAGAGCCTATTGTGCTGGCAAAAACCCTTCCTGTTTGCCCATTCTCTCCCTGGTAAGTCCTGATCCAGGACACCGGCATAATGGATTTATTAAAATTTACACTGCTGTCTGGCGATAATCCATTGGTGGATTGCCCATATACCAGCACTCTGGTATCACCCGGCAATTCTCTTACCGTATATACATCTGTTGGTCCCCATAAATCTGAAACGCCATTGAGAATAGGATTTTTTTCATCTTTTAGTATACCGTTAATTAAACCGCGCGTGCCTTCACTTCCATGTTTTCCATGATGATTGATCCAGGTTTCACCCAAAATCCTTCTTCCAAAACCATCTTCCCAACCCTTTATCTTACTATTAAAGGAATACTTTGCATATTGATTACCTGGATTTTTTTTATAGTAAAAAGCATGCGTTGCAGTACGCAGGCCAATCACCGGTTTGCCTTTACGGATGTATTCGTCAATATATTTCATTTGTTCATCGGGTAATTCCCTGAACCGGGTAAAGATTACCATAAGATCGGCTGTTTGCAGATTTTCAAGCCCGGGAATATTATCAAGGGTCTCCACATTGATATGTCCCGTTTTTGGATCAACAGCGAACAATACCGTGCACTTGAATCCATATTTTCCGGCGAGTATTTTTCCCAGCATGGGCAAGGCTTCTTCTGAGCGGTATTCTTCATCACCACTTATCAGTACAATATGTTTTCCTTTACCCGGACCATCGCCGCCGGCATAAGTAACCCATTGTTTCGGCTGTTGTGCCAGTGTGCAGGAAGTGCAGAAAATAACTACGGCAAATATGCGGGAAATGCAGGAGCTTAAAAAGAAGATTTGTTTCATGTTATGAATTTATAACGCTCCGGCAAATTACGTGTTTTTTAACCAAATCATAATGATAACTGTACGGTGTTTTTACTTCCGGATTATTTTCCCCAAAAAATGAAAAACTGATTTTGTAACTTTAAGAAAACACATTTTATGAAACAGATAACTGCCAGTTGCTGCACAATTTTTTTGCTAATTATCTGCGGACAGTTAATGGCCCAGGATGATGCTGCTTCAAAGGCCTGGATGGCCTATATGACGCCTGGTGAAATGCACCAGATGCTTGCAAAAGATGACGGAGAGTGGAATGAAGAAATAACCATGTGGATGGCTCCCGGGGCGCCTCCTTCTAAAAGCACGGCTACAGCGGTAAATAAAATGATAATGGGTGGACGTTACCAGGAATCAAAGCATAGCGGTAGTTTTATGGGTCAGCCATTTGAAGGATACAGTTTGGTGGGTTACGATAATGCAAAGAAAATTTTTCAAAGTTCCTGGGTTGATAACATGGGCACCGGCATTATGCATATGGAAGGCAAATGGGACCCGCAACTGAAAACCATTAATTTTACAGGCACTTCGGTTGATCCTTCTACCGGGAAAGAAATGCAGGTTAGGGAAACGTTTAAATGGATAGATGACAATACGCAATTGATGGAGATGTTTATACAGGAGAACGGTAAAGAATTCAAGAATATGGAAATAAAATTTACCCGAAAATAAAGACCAATAATCATTACCAACAAAGCCTGAAGCATGTAAGTACTTCAGGCTTTGTACATTTTTTACGTAGGCAATTCTCATTTGCACTCCTTTACCCGATGATCTGACTTTATATTCCCAAAAGGGAAGCAGAATGCTGTAGCCACATAAATAATGAATGGCAATGTGTTAAAACTGTATTGCCAAACCAATATTTACCAGGTAATCTGCAAAAGCAGCATCTCCTACTGTATAGGTTCCGGTTGCAGTCGTACGGATTTTATCCGGAATACTTTGCGTACGGTTGCGTACAATAGCTATAGGAACAAAAGCATACAACATGCCTCCTTTGATGTGATACTGTAAGCCCGGTTCTACGGAAACGATATATCCCGGCCTGCGAAAACCATTGCTGCCACCAATAGCGTCGCGGGCAGGCACACATTCATCACGCACGCCTGCCGACAAGGTGAGCCTGTTGAAGTTAACATTAATGCCTGCTCTAAGCATATATTGATCGGGCACACTCATTGCATCGCTGCGGTATAATATACTGCTCGCCGATATGGCTCCACCTCTTGAGGTAGATACACCATTCTGCTCCCGTGGATTAAAAAGATAGTATACGTTTCCGTATAACCCAATTCTATGACTGATATTATAATAGGCATTTAATTCTGTTGTAAAGCCGGTTCCGCCATCACCCAATTGTATAGACTGATCTACCGGGCCCAGCAGCCTGGTACTGTCGTTCTTAATAAAATAGTCCTGGTATTTATAATCGCCGGTAGGTAATTTAATGCCAAGTCCAATCTGCACATTGGCTTTGACAATAGCAGGATCCAATAACCATTTATACACGGTAAGCCGGATATCTCCTATGCCAAAAGAATGGGTTTTGTGTCTTCCATCGGCGCCTCCACCATTGCCGCCATGTTCATACATGGAAGAGCGGGCATTGGAGTTAATGGGCAGATTGAAACCTACTGACCAGCCATTGTGCAGTTTCCTGATGAGCGTGAGGTCGAGACTATAACTGTGGTTGATTACTTCCGTACCGTCCTTCACACGGTTCTCTTCTTCTTCGGCTCCGCGAAAATGCCTGAAGGACTTGAAATACCGGTTATTGGCATATAATTCCCAACTGGTTCTAACCGTATCGTGGGATCCATCCAGCATGCACACGCCGCCTGTGCTGCGAACAGCCACGCAGCCCTGCGAATGGACTTTCAATGAAGCAAAAAATATAAAGGATGCGACCAGCGCAATTATTTTTTTCATACAAATAATTTTACAGCAATAAACAAGATGAATATTTAAAGAGGAAGTGAATGGTAAGAAGATATCCGACCATTTTTATTCAGCATAAATACTCGGGAGGTTGTTCGGGCTTAAGCCTGTTAACTACAGAAGGGAAATAAAATTTTGTATCATTAAATTCAGTGCTACCCGCCTGCAGCGCCGTAATCTCCCAGCTGTTTTTTTCCTGGTGGTAATCGCTGAAGAAATTTTTCAGAGCTGATGCTTTACCAGGGTTGGTTGTTTTACCTGTTGTTTCCTGTTGTAAATCATTTACGAGCTTAAAAAATTCTTCCTTTGCAGATTGGATACGTTGTTTTGCATTATTGGGAAGGCATAATAACACCAGGTCGCCGTTTTCTATCGTTCTTTTTACATATTTATAATGGATGCCCCTAAACTCGATTTCGCCATCGTATCGTTCATAATAATTCCAGTCGTTGTGATAAGGAAGATTTAGTGGTATCCTCACTTTGATAAGTTGTGAGTCATTGTAATCGTTATTATCGAGTCTTGCTTCTAATTGTAGGCCGGCCTGGTATTGCAGGTAACCTGCTACAAACTGGTAACCGTACCAGTTGAAGCATAATAAAGCAGAGAGTAGTATAGCTGCAGTTTTTTTCAATCTTGTCAGTATAGGTTTTGGTGATACAAAGTAAGACATCCGGCTTCCGGATGGCTTTTTAAAAAACATTATAATAATTTATTGCTTTGGTTCAAGCAGTTTAAAGAACTGGTCTAATTGCGGAAGTACAACGATCCTTGTTCTGCGGTTGGCTGCTCTTCCTTCTGCTGTATTGTTATCAGCAACAGGAACATATTCACTGCGTCCGGCTGCAGTTAACTGGGCAGGAGCAATGCCATATTGTTTTTGAAGCACCCTTACTACTGAAGTAGCACGTTTAACGCTCAGATCCCAGTTGTCTAATAATACACCTTTACTGTATGAAAGATCATCGGTATGACCTTCAACCATATATTCAAGGTCTGGCTGGTTTTTCAGCACCTGTGCCACTTTACCCAATATTTCTTTTGCCTTTTCGGTAATTACATAACTACCGCTTCTGAATAATAATTTATCAGAGATATCAATGAACACAACGCCTTTATCTACCTTAACATTAATATCCTGGTCATCCAAATTACCTATTGCCCCTTTCAGGTTCATTACCAATGCCATATTCAGCGAATCTTTGCGGGCCATAGCCGATTGCAGATCCTGGATATAAACATCTTTTGCGCCGATGTTTTCGAGCGATTTCTTTATGCTTTCGGCCTGGGCACTGGAGATAACAGAAAGATCTTCCAGTTGCTTTAACGTTGTAGTGTTGTTTTCTTTAAGAAATGCGAGTTGCTTGTTCAATGCTTCAATTTGGCTTTGGTAAGCTGCGCTTTTGCGGGCATTTTCTGCTTTGTCGTCTTCGCAAATTTTAAAATCGCCTTGTAGCTTTGTGTGGGCCTGATTCAGAGAATCCAACTGAGCCTGTGCCGCTTTAAATTTTTTACTGCTTACACAGGAAAATAAAAAAGCCGGAGCAATGGCCAAGAGTAAAAAATACTTCAATTTCATTTTGAATTGTTTTTTTGAGATGTTATTGGTAAAGATATGTTATCAAAATGATTAAAACCGTTTCAAAGGTTGAAAATATCGTACAAAGCTATCATTTTTAATAAAAAAGAGAAAGAATGTGCTAATATTCTTTCTCTTTTCTGCTTTATCACTATATAGTAAAGTAATTATCCTCTTCTTGCCCTTGGCTCACTACTGCCAGATGATCTGCTGCTGCGATTGCCCTCGCTTCTTGGGGAAGCGCTGTTATTTGAAGACCTTCCTACTCTTTGCGGTGCAGAAGAACGTGGAGCCGGGCTAACATTTCTGCGAACGGGCTGTGATCTTCCAGTGATTGTATTCGGTGCTCTTCTTTGTGAAGAACGTACGGCAGGTTGCTGCTGCGTTTGCGAACGAACTGTTCCCTGCCTGTTAACAGAAGAAGACCGCGATGTACTTGTGTTGTCTCTTCGTTCGGCCAGTTGTCTGTTAACGTTATTATTATTGGCATTGGTTCTGGCCGACGGACGTTGTGTAGCAACACGATCATTGTTACCTGAAGCAGAACGTTCATTAAAAGTTCTGGAACGTCTTGATACAGCCCTGTTGTTTTCGGCACTATTGTTATTGCCTGAAATGCGGCCGGATGAATTGCGTGGTGAAGCAGAACCGGCGCCATTATCTCTTATTACAGAAGGGCGCGAAGATGTATTTGCATTCCTGGATACATTCCTTTCAGAAGGTCTTGCATTATTAAATCTTCTTACTGGTGCAGACTGCGTATTTCTATTGTATGATACGGATCTGCGGTTATCTCTTGTAACCACATCTCTGCGGTGATTATAAATATTGTTGTTGTGATAAACATTTATATTATTTACAATAACGGTGTTTCTGCTCCTGTAATAACTATTGCCGTAATAGCCGTGCCTGTATCCGCCATAGTAAGGTGTCCAGCAATAAGAAGGACGGTATACTGATGGCCCCCACCATCCGCCCCAACCCCACGGGCTATAATTGCCTGTACTCATATGGAACCACCCCATATTATAATTAAATCCAAAACCCCAACCTGTCCACGGGTTGTAGTGCATATTAAAGCCCCAGGTGTAAGGACGGGCATAATAATAACTTCCATACCATGGACGATAATGATATCCTGTTCCATATACAACAGTGGGTCCGTAAACAAAAGTGTTTAAATACCCGGGGGTATAGCCCATATATATATAATCCGGTGTTACATCATATATATACACATATTTCATGGCATATACAGGGTAACGTGGCGGGATAAGCGAAACCGCGTAAGGACGGTCGGCACTTACTGCCCATGGTCCGTTTGCACTGTAAGACTGGAACCATACGCCATTATCCACTGCATAATAAGTACCTCTCCAGCGAATCACATAATCCGGTGTATTCACGGCATAAGCCATATCCGTGCCATCAATATCATCAAATTGAGGGTTGCCATCATATTGTATATCGGCATTCGTATTTTTACGGTCAACTTTGGCTGTTTGAGGCACCTGTGCATTCATTACCGCGTCTTTGGCTGCAATTGTGCCCGCTACGCTGGCAAGCACATTATCTTTTGGAGATCCTTCGGGTATTTTTGCAAAATCGGCAGGTAACTTATCCGAAGCAACATAATTCCATTTACCGCTTAATGTTTGTGATTTGTACCACCTGCCCGAAAGCAACACATAATATTGCTGACTGCTAACATCCATGAAGATATCGTTGTTGGAGTTTTTTACATACAACAGGTTGGTTTGTTGTACCGGTGTAAAATTGGGCTCTCCATTAGACTGTAATAATTCGGCAGGTTCTGTACTTACTATGATGTTTGAAATAGTATAATCGTTCTCTTCCTGCTGTACTTTATTGTCTTTGTTGGCCTGTATAATTTCGGATTGGATCTTTTCGAGATTAGCAGGAACATTGGTAGTTATAGCATAAGGGCCTGTAGCCGATGGAGCAGCATACCAATGCTTTCCGCCATACAGGTAAAATTTATTCTTATTATTTTTTACAATGATAAATGGTGTATTGATTACTGTTTCCACCCCCCATTTGCTGTTTTGCTGTAGCCTGGGAGCTCCATCTATTACAACGAGCAGTGAAGGTTTATCGGAGTACATAATTTTTGGAGGATTATTATTCAGATTGCCTGAAATTTTTTCCTGCTCTTTGTTGGTTTGCAAAGCATTATTTATATCACTTGCGGGAATGGAAAAATTTTGGTTTGACATTCCATTGGCGATTGATGTTTGCAGGGCTGCCAATTCATTTTCATCTGTTTCATCAGGAAGTTTTATGGCATTCACCTCAACCGAACGGATAATTACCTGTTGGCCGTTATCATTTGTTGAAGCGGTTAGCCAGATCATTCCGAATGCCGGTTCATCTTTTCCGTTTTCGGCAACGGAGATGGCCGCATTGGCTTCCAGTACTCCGTTTGAAAAGGATTCGGGCTGCCATTGGTACACTTTAATGAGGCTGCCATTGGAACCTGTAATGGTTTTCGGCCACTCATTTTGAGCAGTAACGGCAACCGGTAATGCCAGTGCAAAAAGCAGGGCGGTTATGAGGGTGTAAAATGCTTTCATATTGTGAACATTTAATTGTGTTAATATGACTAAACTTATAACTGTTAGTTTAATTTAAAATTACCGAATAGCGGATTGCTTTTATAGTGTGTTTTGTTAATATTTTGCCATACTGTAACAGGCATATGCAGGTAACAGGCAGCAATACTGCATAACGCGTTGCACAGTAAAATGTTACATTTTAGGAGAGTGCCTGCACTACCGGCCTATCCATTCTTTAAAGGAGCCTACATTTTCCTGAGCTACTATAATATCTTCATCAACCGGGGGTGCTACCTCCAGTTTTAATTTGCCTTTAGGATATGTTTTCAACAGTTTTATGGCAGTCATATTAACGAGGTATTTGCGGTTCACCCGGTAAAATTGCGAAGGATCCAATCTCGTTTCGATATCGGCGAGCGATTGATCAAGGATAAATTTTTGATTTTTGTTATCTACCATACACACGAGCTTGTGCGTAGCGTAGAAGTAAGGAATGTCTTCTGTTTTAATACTTATATAATCCTGTCCCTTTTTCACAAGGAACCGTCTTTTATATTCATTGCTTTCAGACTGCCATTGTTTTAGCTTTTGATAATTAAGCGTAAAATGCTTTTTCAGCGTTTCATACTTTTTCAATGCTGTTTCCAGCTTATCCTGTTTTACGGGTTTTAGCAGGTAGTCAATACTGTTATACTCAAAAGCCTCCTGCCAGTATTCATCATAAGCGGTGGTAAATATCACCGGACAGGTAATGGTTACATCCCCAAATATTCTGAAAGACAGCCCATCGGATAATTCAATATCCATAAAGATCAGTTCCGGCATTGGATTATCCCGGAGCCATGCTGTGGCATCTTTTGTGCTACTTAAAATGGCGGTAACCTCAATATTGCCATTGCATTTTATAATGGCTTTTTGTAATTTTTGTGCCGCCGGCTTTTCGTCTTCAATAATGACAACTCTCATATTATATCATTTTGAGCAGGGGTAACTGAACAACAAAAAAATCTGCTGTAGCTGTAACGATAATTTCTTTTCGTGCAATTAATTTATATCGTTCATTTAAATTACTCAAACCTGTTTTTGAAGATTCTTTCCGTAGTTCTTTTTTATGCAGCCTGTTGCTCACCATTAAACTTTCTTCTTTCCATTGTACATGAATTACCAAAGGGCAGTTGTCGGAAAACTCATTGTGCTTGATCGCGTTTTCGGCCAGGAGCTGTAAAGAGATCGGAGGAATAAGCCAGGCTTCAAATTGAGATTCACCTATTTCTGATTTTAACTGAACAGCGTTTTCAAAACGAATGCACAGCAAAGAAAAATAATCATTCAAAAATTGCATTTCATCCCGCAGCAATACCAGTTCCTGCCCCTTATGCTGCAGGATATAGCGGTATACATCAGCCAAATGATCATTAAACAGCTTGGCCTTAGCAGGTTTTTCTTCTATAAGATGCGAAAGTGTATTTAAAGAATTAAAAATAAAATGCGGATCTATCTGGCTCTTTAATGTCTCCAGCTCTGCTTCTGCTTTTGCTCTTTCTAATTGTTCATTGCGAATCATTTCATTTTCTGACTCCTTTACCAGGAAAACAGTTTCATATACATGCGCGATAAAAATAACGCAGATCATAATGATGAGCGTTGAAATAATAATTACCTGTCGGTTTGGTTGCCCGTTTCCAAAAATGGCATACCATCCCAGCAGCAACAGCACAGAAACAGGAACAGTATAAAAGGATATAGCAATCAGTATCACCGCTATTTTACGTATGGGTTTATTGTGCCAGTTAAAATAACTCCGCAATGAAAAATGCAGGTAGCGGTTTCCTTCCCATATAATAAAAGCGATAAGAATAGTATACAGAAAACTGAATTTAACCTGCCAGTGGGTGAGGTTGTTCGCGTTGATCATACCACTTATCAATGGTATAGCAATGCCAAAAAAAGGAGCAAGAACAAGCCTGAACCCGATATCATTGATCTGCAGTTGATGCGGGATTGGCTTTGTCGGTAAAACACTGATACTGGTCTGCCTTTTTTCCAATTTCGTCAGGTTTTGCTTTTATGCTGTAAAAATCAACATTAGATTCGATAGAATAACATTTCAAACAATAAATCTTACACTGTATGGGATCGGTTAACTGGCTGGCGGTATTGGTGGCCGGCATTTCTTCGTTTGTTGTGGGTGGAATATGGTATTCGCCCAACCTGTTTGGAAAAGCATGGATGAAAGAGAATAACCTCTCGGAAGAACAGATCAGAAGGGGTAACAAAGGAAAAATTTTCGGCTGGACGCTCATCTTTTCGCTGCTGATGGCCGCCAATCTCGGTATGTTTCTTGCCGATACACCGGGAGACTGCCCCGCTGGGTGTGCTCAAAAAACAGACCTTGCTTGGGGTGCCACTGCTGGTTTTTTAGCAGGGATATGGACTTTCTGCGCCATTGCTATCCATAGCCTGTTTGAGCTCAAAAGCTGGCGGTTGATACTCATCAATGGCTTTTACAGCGTGGTGGCGCTTACCTTAATGGGTGCAATAATAGGCGCATGGAGATAAGGATAGCGCAGTGAATAGTGAGAGATGAGAAGTGAAAGGTGACAGGCAGTAAAGCTGCTGTTATTAACTACGGATGATACGTATAAACTATAACTAAAACATTTTATCATGACATTTACAAACGCAATCAGTTGGTTTGAAATTCCGGCAACTGATTTAAAC
>CAMPJQ010000010.1 GCA_946886925.1 uncultured Terrimonas sp. | reverse complement strand
CCTACTGCCAGCCCCGCCAAATAAGCAGCGCCCAATGCGGTTGTTTCAATAATTTCGGGACGAATAACTTTGGTATTGAGCATATCGCTTTGAAACTGCATCAATAAATTATTGGCCGTTGCGCCGCCATCCACACGCAACTCCTTAATGGCGATACCCGAATCGGCCTCCATGGCTTTCAACACATCCATGGTTTGATAGGCTATGCTTTCTGTTGCCGCACGGGCTAAATGAGCAGCAGTAGTTCCTCTTGTCATGCCCACTATTGTTCCTCTTGCATGCTGGTTCCAGTGCGGTGCGCCCAGTCCGGCAAATGCCGGTACCACGTACACCCCATCGTTGTTGTCTACTTTCATTGCCAGCGGTTCCACTTCAGCGGAAGACTTAATAATACCCAATCCGTCACGCAGCCACTGCACTACGGCGCCCGCAATAAACACACTTCCCTCCAATGCGTATTGGGTAACACCATTTACTTTCCACGCTACAGTGGTGAGTAAATTATTTTGTGAAGGCACGGCTTTTTCACCCGTATTCATCAGCATAAAACAACCGGTACCATATGTATTTTTAACCATCCCGGCCTGGGTGCACATTTGCCCGAACAATGCCGATTGCTGGTCTCCGGCTATTCCTGCTATGGGTATTTTATGCGCCGTTAAAATATTTTGGGTTTCGCCATATACTTCGCTGCTGCTTCTTACCTGGGGAAGCATGTTACCGGGTACATCAAATATTTTTTCGAGCTCCCCGTCCCATTGCAGGGTGTGTATGTTAAGAAGCATGGTGCGGGATGCGTTGGATACATCGGTTGCATGGATCTGCCCTTTTGTGAGATTCCAAATCAGCCAGGTATCAATGGTGCCAAAACAGAGTTCCCCTTTATTGGCTTTTTCCCTGGCGCCTTCCACATTATCCAATATCCATTTTACTTTGGTAGCCGAAAAGTAGGCATCAAGGATAAGCCCTGTTTTTTCCTTAATCAGTTTATCGGTTCCTTTCGCTTTTAGTTCATCACAAAAGGCCGCGGTGCGCCTGTCCTGCCATACTATGGCATTATATACGGGCTTGCCGGTGGCTCTTTCCCAAACTACTGTAGTTTCTCTTTGATTGGTGATGCCTATTGCAGCTATACTTTCCGTTGTTAACCCGGCTTTGCTTATGGCTTCTGCTGCTACACCCAACTGGGTGCTCCATATTTCGTTAGGGTCGTGTTCTACCCAGCCGGGACGGGGAAATATTTGTTTGAATTCCTTTTGCGCTACTGAAACAACAGAACCATTATGGTCGAAAATAATGGCCCGCGAACTGGTAGTGCCCTGGTCTAAAGCAAGAATATATTTTGACATGATGCAAACTTTTGGTTTGAAGGTAAAGAAAAATAGACATTTGCATTTGTTGTTTGTATTTGGGGGAACACTCCTCATTCCCTGCTCTCCTTCACCCTTCACATTTCTCACATTCCCTTACATTTGCATAAACGGAACCAGGGGCATGGATAATTTTATTGTATCGGCGCGTAAATACCGTCCGCAGACTTTTAATACCGTGGTAGGACAGGCGCATATTACCACTACCTTAAAAAATGCGATTAAAAACAAGCAACTGGCGCATGCCTTTTTGTTTTGCGGACCAAGAGGTGTAGGTAAAACCACCTGTGCCCGTATATTGGCTAAAACCATTAATTGCGAAAACATGCAGGCCGATGGCGAAGCCTGCAATGTGTGCGACTCCTGCAAATCATTTAATGACGGGGCCTCTCTTAATATTCATGAATTAGATGCGGCGAGCAATAACTCCGTAGATGATATCAGAACGCTTACAGAGCAGGTGCGCTTTTCGCCGCAGGCCGGGAAATACAAAGTGTATATTATAGATGAGGTGCATATGCTGAGCTCTTCGGCTTTTAATGCATTTTTAAAAACGCTGGAAGAACCACCGCCTTATGCCATTTTTATTTTAGCCACTACCGAAAAACATAAGATACTTCCTACCATATTATCACGCTGCCAGATATTCGACTTTAAAAGAATTAAGCCCAATGATACCGTTGAGCATTTGCAGGAGATCTGCGACAAGGAAAAAATCACATCAGATAAAGCTGCGCTCCAGGTAATTGCCCAAAAAAGCGAGGGCTGTATGCGGGATGCACTCAGTATTTTAGATAAGATAGTGAGTTTTACCAATGGCGAGCTCAACTATCAGAATACATTAGAACACCTGAACATACTGGATGCAGATTATTATTTTAAACTCATCGAAGCCATGCTGGCGCAAGATTTGGGCAACGCCCTGTTACTGTATGATGATATTAACCGGAAAGGATTTGAAGGCGACCTGGTATTGAATGGCTTTGCAGAATTTGTGCGCAACCTGCTTGTGTGCAGGGATGAAAAAATAGCGGGTTTGCTTGAAGTGGTAGAAAGCTTTAAAGACAGGTATGTGGCTACAGCGCAAAAAATTTCACCCGCATGGCTGATCAGCGCGCTGAATATTTTGAATGAAGCAGAGATCAATTATAAAGGTGCACGAAATAAGAAGCTGCATGTAGAACTTACCCTCATAAAACTTACGTACCTGAGTCAGGCTGTAGAACTGGTAAATGAAGCCGGTGTTGTTAAAAAAAAACGAACTGATGCAGCCAAACCCGTAGCATTTAAAAATATAAGACCCGCAGTACTCGGGGATGCAGCTTTAGCAGGCAATGCTTCTGCTATTACAAGCAAACTGCAACCGGCGGGTGATGCCAAACTGATGATTGAGCGCAATGTGGTGGAAGAGGAAGAAACGCCATATGGTCAGGGATTATCAAAACCGGTAACCCCAGCCAGGGAAGCAGTACCAACACAAGCGCCCGTTACAGCCACACCCACTCTTGGTGCATTGTCGAAAATACGCAAACAGATTGTGCAAAACCAAACGCAGGCTAATCATACAGCAAAACCCTTAACAGCCGAAAACCTGCAGGAAGCCTGGGGCAGATATATTGATAAATTGGCAGAACAAAAAAATCATTCCGCCGTTACCAATTTTAAGCTGGCACAGTTAAGAGTAGCGGACAACAGCAGTTTTGAGATAGTGGTGGAAAGCAATATTCAGCAAAAATTTATTGAGCAGGAACGCGGAACATTAATAGAACATCTCCAATCCTTTTATAATAACCGCTCTCTGTCCTACGCTATTCAAATAGAGGAAGCCGCAGATACCGGCGCACGGCAGGAGCGACCGCTCACCAGCCGCGAGCAGTACCTTAAAATGATTGAGCAATATCCATTGGTGAAAGAATTAAAAGAGCGCCTGAAATTAGAGTTGGATTATTAATCAGTTCATTTCCCAGGCTATGTTTTAGATAGGAAAAATGTTTTGCTGATAAATGAGTTGCAGGATATATGCTCTTTTCACCCATCAAACTGCTTAAATGGCACTTCATAAAATTGACCTCATTGTAGTTGCACTTTTTTTTCTGAGTATGATCGTTATCGGTATATGGTCCTATTTCAAGAGTAAAAATCCGGAAGACTATTTCGTGGCCGGCGGAAAATTACCCTGGTGGTTGGCCGGTATTTCCCATCATGTATCGGGACATAGCGGCGCTGTGTTTGTAGCATACGCGGCAGTGGCGTACACGCATGGTTTCACCATGTATATGTGGTGGGCTTTTCCGGTAGCTATAGCTATTATTGTGAGTGCAAAAATATTTCCTGCATATTGGGTAAGGCTTCGAAAAAACTTTCAGATACAGTCTCCGCTTGAATACCTCAGCACACGATATAATCTTGTTACGCAGCAAATCATGGCATGGAGCGGCACTGTTTTAAAAGTGTTCGATGTTGGGGCAAAGTGGGCAGCTATAGGTATTTTGCTGAATGTAGTAGCTGGGATCCCTATGACTCAGGGGATTTTAATTTCAGGTATCGTTACACTTATTTACGTTACTTTCGGAGGGCTTTGGGGAGTTATCATCACGGATCTGATACAGTTTATCGTGCAGGTGCTCGGTGGAGTAGTTATGTTTGTACTGGTGGTAAAAAGGCTTGACGGAACAGATTCTATAACAGATATCTGGAAGCAATTGCCACCGGAACACAGTTATTTGTTTAACGATCCTTATACTGCGGGTTTTGTTGCAGTAATGTTTCTGCTTTATTTTTTGAGTTATAATGGGGGTAGCTGGAGCCTTGCTACGCGTTATATTTCTTCACCTTCAGAAAAAGAAGCTGCCAAAGCAGCCAGGTTATCGGGTTATCTGTATCTCATCTGGCCGCTTATACTTTTTTTTCCGATGTGGGCGGCGCCGGTTATTATTCCCGGACTTGATAATCCCAACACATCGTACGGAAGGTTGATGCTTGAAGTTTTGCCACAGGGCATGATTGGGTTGGTTATAGCTTCCCTTTTTGCGGCAACCATGGGCATGACATCTTCTGATGTAAATACCATTGCAGCGGTTATTACAAGAGATATACTTCCTGTGGTATCTAAGAAATTTACAAACGATAAGCATCCTCTGCGCACGGCACGAATCACTACTTTTATGTTTACAATAGCCACAATTGTTGTTGCCATTAATTATGAACGCTTTGGTGGTGTGCTGGGTTTGATAGTGAACTGGTTTGGTGCATTGCTCGGTCCAACAGCATTACCATTATTGCTTGGGTTACTCCCTGCATTCAAATCCAGTGGACCTGTTGCTGCTATCGCTTCTATTGCTGCCGGAATATTCACTTTTATTATTGCTAAAAATATACAGCTTAACAGTCTGGCACTGGAAGTAGGTTTGCCTACACTCGTTTCAGCAGTGGTATATATTGTTGTGGGATTAATGACAAAGGCAGTTCCCGTTAAGGTAAACGACCTGATGGAAGCACTAAAAAAAACAACATTGAAATAAAGATGATGGAAGCAAATGTATTTAATATTGGCAGCGCATTGTATTTGCAGCGCGGCAGATGCATGCTTTAACCTTATAAAACTGGTATGTTTTTTTAGGCGTATACTGATAAGCCCATTCATTAAAAGAAACAACAAATGATAGAGGTAAAACAGCTTTTTCTGCTTCTCGTAATGTGTACAGGCGGAAGTTGTATTGTTGCGGGTAAACATAGCGGTTTATTATCTTATACAGATGCAGCCGGTAAGGAGCGAAGTATATACAGGCAGGCCGAGTGGGGAATAAAAAGAGCGGAGATCCTTAAAAAAATGCAGCTTGTTATGGGAAATTTACCCCAACGGGTCAATCTTCCCCCGATGAATATCCAATATATAGATAGTTCGGCAGGAAACGGGTACACCAGGTATACTATAAACTTTACAGTTGCCGAAAACGAGCACCTTCCTGCCCTTTTATATGTTCCTGTTCAGGCTGGTATCATAAAGAAATTACCGGCCATGCTTGCATTGCATGAAACGGGTATGCCCGGCAAAAAAATAGTAGATGGCCAAACCGGCAAAGATGACCAGGCCTACGCTAAAGAACTGGCTGAAAGAGGATTTATCGTTATTGCACCGGATTATCCCGGTTTCGGTGATCTTAAAGAATATAACTTCCAAACAGACCGCTATGTTTCGGGAACGATGAAGAGTATTTTCGATGGCATACGCTGCGTAGATCTCCTGCAGCAAAGGCCCGATGTGGATCCTGACCGGATTGGGGCGATAGGACATTCCCTCGGAGGGCATACTGCTATGTTCACTGCGGCTTTTGATACCCGTTTAAAAGTAATTGTATCCAGTTGCGGATGGACTTTAATGCACGATTATTTTAACGGAGATACATTAACTGCTCAAAAGAATGGTGGAAAATTATGGCCCTGGGCACAGGAAAGATATATGCCCTTCATTCGGGATAAATATGATCTTGATCCTGATAAAATTCCATTTGATTTTGATGAAGTGATTGCAGCCATTGCGCCGCGTGCCTTCTTTTCCAATTCGCCCTTGCACGATATGAACTTTAATATAAAAGGAGTACAGGAAGGAATATTAAACGCATCAAAAGTGTATGATTTTCTGGGAGCCAAACAGCATCTTCGTGTACGGTATCCTGATAGTGATCATTATTTCCCGCAGGAAATACGCACAGAGGCATACGGGTTCATTGACAGTATTTTTCATCATTATCCGGTGCCCGCAGAATGACAATGAATATTATCAGCAGGATATGAATGGGCAGCTAAGGTTACCGAAGATTGATGAATTTTCTTATTTAAGCGACTTAATTGTTTATTTAAAAATCAACAGATGAGTAAAACATCCCACAGCAATTCACGGCGTCGTTTTTTAGTGAACGCCGGTGTTTTTGCATTAGGAAGTGCAATGCCCGCCGATCTTACTGCTAATAATGCGGCAAAGAAAAAAGAACCGGTCATTGATATCCATCAGCATATTCACTATGTGTCGCGAACAGACGAACAATTGATCGCACACCAGGAGACAATGGGGATTACTACTACTATACTCCTTCCCGCGGGCAGGCCTGTCAATTCTCCCTCTACTCATGAGGGAATTTCTAACGGTTTGCAGGCATCGGTAGGCGGCAATGCAGAAACCTATTTGTTTGCAAAAGAGCATAAAAAGCATTTCAGGTTTGGTGCATGTGCAGTGCCCGATTTGCCCGATGCTGCTTATGAAATTGAAAAATACCTGAAGCTGGGTGCGGTTGTAATCGGAGAATTGAAATTTGGTGTGCAGTGCGATTCGCCGGAGATGCATAAGATATACCGGCTGGCGCAGCAATATGAAGTTCCTGTATTGATGCACTGGCAGCACGAAATGTACAATTACGGTTTTGAGCGCTTTTATAAAATACTGGAACAGTATCCCCGGGTAAATTTTATTGGTCACGCGCAAACCTGGTGGGCCAATATAGATAAAAATAATACTGACCAGTCGGTAATGTATCCAAAAGGTGCCGTTGCCCCCGGTGGCATTACCGACCGCTATCTCAGCGATTACCAGAATATGTATGGCGACCTGTCGGCGGGATCGGGTTTAAATGCACTTACACGCGATGAAGCACATGCGAAAACATTCCTGGAAAGGCACCAGGATAAATTAGTGTATGGAAGCGATTGTCCGGATCCGTTCGGTACGGTTGCCTCTGGTAAATGTTCCGGGGCAAATGATATAGACACCATCAGGAAGTTGTCGAACAATAAAAAAACTGAAAGAAAACTGCTTTATGAAAATGCAAAAAAGCTGTTTAAACTATAATAAGGATTAACAGGAGTGTCTGCCTAATTTGTACTTACTCAATAACCCGCATAAGTTGTTAATAAGGATTAACCGCCTCAATTGAGTATAAAAAAGGTGCCGTCTCATTTCATTTGCGCTTTTTGCCTTAATTTCGACCTTCTAAATACATCTTAAACTTAAATTTCATATATAGTATGGCTGAAGTTATTAAAATGCCGCGGATGAGCGATACCATGACGGAAGGCGTGATCGTGGAATGGCATAAAAAAGTAGGCGATAAAGTTAAACCCGGCGATCTGCTGGCCGAAGTAGAAACCGATAAAGCTACTATGGAACTGGAAAGCTATAACGAGGGCACCATATTATACATCGGCGTTGAAAAAGGCAAAAGTGTAAAAGTGGAAGAAGTAATTGCTGTAATTGGCAAAGAGGGCGAAGATTATAAAGCTGCATTGGGTAGCGCATCAACCGAAGCTCCTAAAAAAGAAGCCGGGCAAAAAGAAGAGCCCAAACCTGCCGAAAAAGCTCCCGCATCCAATGGAGCTCCAAAGGCAGAAACTCCAAAAAAAGAAGCTCCCTCCGTAACACCCGAACAGTTAGGCGTTACCGTTATACGCATGCCTTTGCTCAGCGATACCATGACGGAAGGAAAAATTGTGAAATGGAACAAAAAAGTAGGCGACAAAGTAAAAAGTGATGATAATCTTGCCGACGTTGAAACTGATAAAGCCACGATGGAAGTAGTAGGCTATACGGATGGTACTTTATTATACGTGGGTACTCCTGAAGGAGAAGCCGCAAAAGTAAACGATGTAATTGCTATTATTGGTAAGGAGGGAACGGACGTAAGTGCATTGGTGGCTTCTTTAAATAATCCCCAGGATGCACAGCCGGCGCCTGCGGCTTCCGGTAAAGAAGAAGCACCCGCAGCCACTGCTCCGGCGCCTGCAGCGCAATCTTCGGACGAAGCTCCGGCATCCGATGGAGACGGAAGAATTAAAGCTTCTCCCTTAGCTAAAAAAATTGCAAAGGATAAAGGAGTTGACCTGAAATTGGTACAGGGCTCCGGTGACGGGGGAAGGATTGTAAAAAAAGACATTGATAGTTATACGCCCGCTGCTGCAAAAAGTGCTGCGGCTCCTGCTGCCGGTGCTGTGGCTGCATTTACTGCCGCTCCCGGCACAGAGGGATATACAGATATCGGTTTGAACCAGATTCGTAAGGTAATTGCCCGCCGGTTGAGCGAAAGCAAGTTTGTTGCACCGCATTTCTACCTTACAATGGAAATTGTGATGGATAATGCGATGGCTGCGCGGGCCCAGATGAATGAGATAAGTCCTGTTAAAATAAGCTTTAATGATATGGTGGTAAAAGCCGCGGCTATGGCTTTGCGTCAGCACCCCGCGGTAAACAGTAGCTGGATGAATGAAAGCATCCGCCAGTGGCACCATATTCATGTAGGTATAGCGGTGGCCATTGAAGATGGGTTGATTGTGCCCGTTGTACGTTTTGCCGACCAGAAATCGCTGAGCCAGATCGCTGCTGAAAGTAAAGAACTGAGTGGCAGGGCGCGCAATAAAAAATTACAGCCCAATGAGTTTAGTGGTAATACATTTACCATTTCTAACCTGGGCATGATGGACATTGATGAATTTACCGCTATTATCAATCCGCCGGACAGCGCTATAATGGCTGTGGGCCGCATTAAAGAAACAGTTGTAAAAAAGGGCGATGGATTTGGCGTAAGCAATATTATGAAAATAACATTAAGCTGCGATCACCGGAGTGTAGACGGAGCTGTGGGCGCCGCATTTCTGCAAACATTTAAAAAATATTTAGAGAACCCGGTAACCATGCTGGTGTAGGAATTTCAAATTTGAGATTATCGGAACGAAAGACTGATCCGTTTAGGCATTACATTCATCATTATAAATCATAAATTAATTGAAAAAGATTTTTTTATTGCTGACCGCGGGAGTGCTCAGCACAACATTGTTGTTTGCACAAAAGGCCGTATCTATTTTTAACGGCAAAGATCTTACGGGATGGACCATTCATGGTACGGAAAAATGGTATGTAGAAAAGGGAGAGCTGATTTGCGAAAGCGGCCCCGACAAAGCATATGGTTACTTGTCTACCGATAAGAAGTACAAAGATTTTGATCTTACCCTGCAGTTCAAGCAGGATGCCGAAGGAAACAGCGGTATTTTTTTCCGCTCTTCCATTGATGGTGTAAAGATCAGCGGCTGGCAGGCAGAAGTAGCCCCTCCGGGAAGCAATACCGGCGGTATTTATGAATCGTATGGACGCGGCTGGCTGATCAAACCCGAAGCAGAAAAGGATAAATTTCTTAAGTATGGCAAATGGAATACCTATCGTTTAAAGGTTGTTGGCGATGAAGTAACCACCTGGGTGAATGGTCATGAAATGATTACCCTGAAAGACGAAAAAATTGGTAAAGGCGAAGGCTTTATTGCCCTGCAGATACACGATGGCGGCGGAATAAAAGTAAGATGGAAGAATATTAAGATCAAAGAACTGTAAAAAGATGGTTTTCTATATTTCTTAAACCGCGTTAACTATAAGAACGATTCAGCGTTGCGGACACTCAATAAATTGTTTGAAGGTTCCGCAACGCTTTTTTATTGAACGAACATTCCAACATTCTCCTGTTGATTGATCTGCCAGGCCGTGAAACCTCTGCCCTGCAACTTCAGCCCAATTTAGCAACCTCAGTCCTAATCCTCACTCCCAGCCCCGGCTCTGCTGTTGGCGTTATTTTCCCAAAGTCATAGTTCAACCCTTCGGCTATATCTTCTTCCAGCAGCAAAGGTCCGTCGGCATCCATATAATCCACCTGTGGCGACAAATGAACAATGGCCGCGGTGCCAACCGTACATTCATTCATACAACCCAGCATGATTTTCATATCCAACTGCCTGGCGTCACTGATCATGCGCAGGGCCGGCGTAATGCCACTGCATTTGGTGAGCTTGATATTGATGCCATGAAAATACCCATTGCATTTTTTTACATCAGCTTCGGATACGCAACTCTCATCAGCAAAAAGGGGTAGCGGCGATTGCTCATATAACATCTTCATGCCTTCCCAGTTGTCTTTGGCAAGCGGCTGCTCTACCAGTTCCACATTCAGTTGCTGTAAAACAGGCAATATTTCCAAAGCTTCTTCTACAGCCCATCCTGCGTTGGCATCTACCCTGAATACAGCAGTAGAGTGTTTGCGCAGGGCTTCCATAATGGCGATATCTTCTTTTGTACCCAATTTTATTTTGTATACCGGCCATGGCTTTTCCTGCATTTTTTCGATCATCTTTTCTATTGCATCAATGCCAATAGTATAATCCGTTAGTGGCGCTGCTGACATGTTTGTGTTCCACAATTGAAAAAGCGGCTGTTTCTTTAATTTACCGTAGATGTCCCACGCGGCCATATCTAATGCCGCCACCAGAAAAGGGTTGCCGGGGAAAAGATGGTGCAGGTAATGCCAGTAACGTTCCGGATGTGTGAAAGAAAATTTTTCAATGAAAGGTTTTTTACGCTCTATATCTTCTATCATTTTTTCAACCGGTATGTTATAATAGGCGATAGCCGGTGCTTCACCATAGCCTTTAATACCATTGAAATCCAATTCAACCAGTAAAGCAGGCTGATGCGTTTTTGTTCCTTTGGAGATGGTAAAAGGATACCTGAATTTTAAATTGCTGCGCCAGTATTTTATTCTGATGGCCATAGGAGGAAGTTTGGGAATTTGTGATTTACGGCTTATGATGTATTCCAATGAATTAGAGATTCAATGTTCTTTCGGAACTCCGTTCGGCAAACGAACACTTTTTAGCGCTTTTTACACGCCACCTGAACTATTATTCCTGCTCAAAATAATACACACCGTTTTTATTGGCAATAACAATATCCGGTTTGCCATCCTTATTCATATCTTCTGTAACGAACTGTATTCCAACTCCGGAATTATCATCAATGAGGTGGCGCTTCCATACGGGCTTGTTGTTCCCATCTTTCAATAATTCAAACCAATATAATACTGCCGGTTCCAGTCCGCCGGGACCCTTGCCCTGGTGAGAAAAAAAACGTTTACCGGTAATAAAATCCGGGAGTCCGTCGCCATTCACATCTGCCAATACGATGCTATGTGCCTCAGAAAAAGTAGTGTCAATGGCATGTGTTTTAAAGGTGATCTGCCCTTTATTATCACGCATTTGCTCGTGCCACCATACGCCATAATCGTGCGCTGAGCTGGTAAGCACATCATTATCGCCGTCGCCGTCGAAATCATAAGTGAGCATTTGAGCGCAGGATTCGCCCAGGTCGGCCTCATGAAATGTCCAGGGAAAGGTTTTCATGTCCCTGGGCGCTTCCCACCATCCGCCGCGGATCATTACATCCTTAATGCCGTCGCCGTTGATATCTCCCCAGCCCAATCCGTGTGAGAACATGCCAACGCCTTTGGCATTGACTTCGCTTACGGGATGCCGTTGCCATGTTACCTTATTGTTTTTTACCACCGTGCTGAACCAGGCCATTTGTCCCAACTTTTCATTTCCGAATACCAAATCCGTTTTGCCGTCACTATTAATGTCAACCGCCATGGGCGATTCGTTGGAAGCGATGGAATCAATCAGGTATCTTTTCCAAAGCACATTGCCGCCCTTTGGATTTTCGAACCAATACACTTCTTTACCCGGAAAATCGAAACAAATAAAATCCATCCAGCCATCTTCATTTACATCAATGGCAAAATTGAGAAAGGAATCGCTGTATCCTTTGGTGTAGTCAAATTTTTTATGCTTCCATATATCATGCGCCTTCCAGTCGGGCGCTTCAAACCACCTGGCGCCGGCTATGATATCCATTCTGCCATCCTTATTAACATCAGCCACGGTAGCGGCTTCTGTATAAAACTCGTCCCACAGGTGATATTTTTTGAACCCGGCATCGCTGCCTGCGGTTTGAGATATCGCATGAAAGGAAAACAGGCATAAGCCAATGGCGCAGATGGTAGTTTTTGAGTCAAACATGACGCAGAAGTTGATTTTAAATTTAAAATCTGAAATTTGAGATTGATATCGGGTATCAGCTTTCGATCAGCTTTTCGAGTTTCGGGTTTAAATATTCGAACTTTTCCCTGCTTTGGTTTTGCATTTTGATTTGGCTCTTGCTTTTTGTGATCTGGTGCTTTTATTTACCCTCCGATTCCATAGCTTTCTTCACGCTTCCGAATTTTACCAGCAAAGCTTTGGCTTTGGTATAATCTATACCCGGCAACTTTTCCATCAGCATTTTCGCGCCCCTGTCCAATAACTTTTGATTGCTCAATTGCATGTTTACCATTTTGTTATCTTCTACTCTGCCCAATTGAATCATAATGGCAGTGGAGATCATATTGAGCACCAACTTCTGCGAAGTGCCGCTTTTCATGCGGGTGCTACCTGTTACAAATTCAGGACCCACAGCCAGTTCAATGGGATAATCGGCTTGCTTTGTTAAGGGTGATCCGGGATTATTGGTTATACAACCTGTTATTATTTCATTTTCGTGGCAGTTTTTTAATGCGGCTATCACATAAGGTGTGGTACCGCTCGCCGCTATGCCTATTACCACATCTTTATTGTTTACGTGATGCTTTTGCAAATCTTCCCATCCCTGGGTAAGGCTATCTTCTGCAAATTCAACGGGCTGTGTCATCGCTTTTTTTCCGCCGGCAATAATGCCAATAACCAGGTTGGGCGATACCCCATATGTGGGCGGACATTCGCTGGCGTCTACTATCGCCAATCTCCCGCTGGTTCCGGCGCCAATGTAAAACAACCTGCCACCCGCCAGCATTTTGTCTACAGCAACTACCACCAACCTTTCAATTTGCGGAATCATTTTTTCTATGGCAAAGGGAACTGTTTTGTCTTCATTGTTGATATGTGTAAGAATTTCGGCAACAGGCATTTTTTCGAGGTGGCGGTAAGCAGAAGGTTGTTCCGTGATCTTTATAAAAGATGTCATAAACTGTATTAATTCAATGGATATATAGTGATAAATATAACATTTCGTTACATCTACGCTCACCGATGGTACACAGCAAGTCCTTCCATTGGGTTTTTTAATATTTTCCCCATTGTAAATTCATACGACCGGCAAAGTTCTTTCAGCACATCCTGAAAATAATACGACACTCCGCCAACAAAACTGACAGGTAAAGTCCAGCTTTCCCTGAATTTACAAATATGATGAAAGAAGAAATCATTTAGTGCATCCTCTATAATGTTTTCAATCATGTAATGCCCGCGATTTTCAGATAAAAAAGGGGTAAACGACGCCAGGTAGCGGTTGGCCAGCGGCTTTTTATATACATTTTCCAGTATCTCTGTATTGTTTGTTTTGTATTTGATATTAAAGCGTCCTGTCAGCTCTTCATCGAAAGTGTTGTATAAATAATACTGCAGCACCTTTTTACCAAGATAAGCGCCGCTGCCTTCATCTCCCAGCACATAACCCAGTCCGGGTTTGTTTACCGCTATTTTTTTACCGTTATAATAGCAGGAACTGGATCCGGTTCCCAGAATACAGGCTACACCTTTATCATCGGCATACAATGCCCTGGCTGCGGCCATCACATCATGTGTAACTTCAACCCTGGTTAATTCTTTAAAAACATTTTTTATGGATCGCTTTACTATCTGGTTGTTATTGGGATTAATGCACCCGGTTCCATAATAGTATACTTCATCTACTTTTATGCCTTTAAGGGAAGGAAGCAATTCCTTTTCCAGTATGTTGGTTATTTGAGCAGTATCAAAAAAATAGGGGCTGATCCCCTGGGTAAAAATGGACTTTTTCTTTTTGCCCTGCAATAAACACCATTCGGCCTTGGTTGCCCCGCTATCGGCTATCAATTTTACAGATGACATCTTTAATTGAACTTATTTCGTGAAATTCGTGCTCTCAAAGATAATATACAAATACAGACTGATGGGTAATAATAAATTAAAGCTCTGGCTGCCGCTGATCTTTTCAATAGTAATGATTGGCGGAATGTTCCTGGGATATAAGATGAAAGAAAAAATGCCGGCTACAGCCCGTTTTTTTTCTACGGAGCGAAAAGGAACCGTTCAGGAAGTGCTTGATCTCATTTCCAAAAGATATGTTGATCCCATACAAACCGATACGCTTGCCGATGCCGCAATTGAAGAAATGCTGAGCCACCTGGATCCTCATTCCATTTTTATTCCGTCCAGCGATTTGCAGCAGGTAAATGAAGATCTTGCTGGCAAATTTGAAGGTATTGGCATTGAGTTCAATATTTTTAATGATACCATTCATGTACTGAGCGTGCTTAAAGGCAGCCCTTCGGAAGACGCAGGTTTACATCCCGGCGACAAGTTTTTAAAAATAGGCGATTCAACTGTAGCAGGCAACAACACCGGTGCCGATGAGGTAAAACAATTGCTTCGGGGCTTACATGGCTCAAAAGTGCAGGTTACCCTTCTTAGGGGCAGGGAAATAAAGCAGTTTACGATTACCAGGGGCATTATCCCGCTCTATTCGTTAGATGCAGGTTATATGATTGCTCCTTCAACGGGTTATATCCGCCTCAATAAATTTTCTGAAACCACTTACGAGGAATTTATGGAGGCCATGCAAAAGTTAAAAGAAAATGGTGTACAGAAATTAATACTGGATCTGCGGGGCAATGGAGGTGGCATTTTGCAGGAGTCTGTAGAAATTGCCGATGAATTTTTAGATGGCAATAAGCTCATCGTTTACACACAGGGAGACCACATAAAAAAACAGGAATTCAGGGCAAGACGGGAAGGGATTTTTGAAAAGGGGAAGTTAATAGTGCTGATAGATGAAGGCTCCGCTTCTGCCAGTGAAGTACTTACCGGCGCTTTACAGGATTGGGACAGAGCCGAAGTAATTGGCAGAAGAAGTTTTGGAAAAGGGCTGGTGCAGGAACAATACAATCTGAACGATGGTTCTGCTTTACGGCTAACCATTGCCCGTTATTACACTCCGCTGGGGCGTTCTATTCAAAAGCCTTACGATAAGGGCATTGAAAGTTATAATGAAGAATTATACGACAGGTACCATAATGGCGCATTGATCAATGCCGACAGCAATAAAATGGCTACGGGCGAACCTTATCATACACCAAAGGGGAAGTTGGTATATGGTGGCGGTGGTATAACGCCGGATGTTTTTGTTGCTATGGATACCACGGGCATTAGCAATAAAGTAGCTCAATTGTATACAAAAAATACGATTGGAAATTTTGTATACCGGTATTATGTAGATCATATTGATCATTTTAAATTATTTGCAAATCCTGCCGATTTCGAAAAAGGATTTGATATAGACAATACGGTTTGGAATGCATTTGCCGCATTTGCATTACGCGACAGTATTAAAATAAATGCCATGCCTGAAGCAGATAAACAATTTATAACACGCAGACTGAAAAGCCTGTTTGCCCGGCAGCAGTGGAGAAATGAAGGATTTTATGAAGTAAACAATGCAAAAGATCCAATGATTATAAAAGCGCTGGAGGAATTGAATGAAGAGTAAACTTGTACGTAGTGAGTAGTCAATGGTAAGATTTAAACATAGAATGCGTGCGTGACTATTGTTTTTCAAACTTGTTGCCCAATCTCATCCATAATAATGAGCGGCCGCCGAAAATAAATTTCGGGCAACCGCACATTTATAGAACACCACAATTTTGCTGTATTTTTAAAATGGAAAATCAACAGGAAAGCTGGAGGTACCAATTTGCACTGTTCCTTTTTTATCGCATTCGCCATTCCCAAAATCCAGTATCACCTTAGTAGTATCTGTCTTAAATTCAATGTTGCCATCAGTAATATCTCCGCAACTTATTTTACTGATTAACGGCTCAACTATCTCTCCATTCAATACTCCTTTATCTGAGTTTATAGCAATATCGCCTGTAATGGAATATATATCATCATGTACTGCAAAAACAGTTTTTTCGCCTTTTGTTTGTTCATAAAATTGTGTTCCTTTTAAATGATACACTTTACCATTGGGGAAGGTTATAATACCGTCTTTTATATCTACCTTATATTGCAAACCATTATCGGCCGAAATAGTAGTGATCACATAATCGCCTTCAACTTTATAGCCGTTTACGTAAAAATTATCAAAATCGGGTTTAATTTCGGCTCCCGGTAAAAATACCCATTGTGATAAAGCAAAATTAACAATGCCTTTTCCTTTATATCCTTTAACGGCACAACCTGTCCCAAAATCTACTGTAACTGTTTTTGGAAAACTTACCAGGTCGCCCGGGGTAACCTTTACAGTGGCACAGCCATATTTACGATCCGATGCTGAATAAGATTCATTTTCAGATTCAGACGAACCATTGGCAATCATTATATTCAACAGACTGTTTACTACTGCATTTGCAGTTATTGACGCAGCAACCTGTTCAACGGTTTCCTGCTGCGGTTCGGTACTGCCAGCTTTTTTTTCTTCTTTTTTACAGGATATTGCAA
>CAMPJQ010000009.1 GCA_946886925.1 uncultured Terrimonas sp. | reverse complement strand
CCTTATTGCTGGGATGGAATAATATTTCTGCGGTTTTTGCTTTTCATCCGGGAAGTTCTTTCAACAAAGACAAAAAAGAAGCCGGTACTTTGCGGGTAATGACGTGGAATACCAAAGGGTTTTATCCAACTATACCAAATGTTACAAAAGAAGCGCTCCTCCATCATCGCCAAAGCATATTTCAGATCATCAAGAAGTATAATCCGGACGTTCTTGCAATTCAGGAATTTTCTTCTATAGAAAAGGGGAAAGCGTTTAACAACCTCACGCATCTTAAAAACATGGGTTACTGTTATTATTATTTCCCCGGCGATTTTGTAAGGAATATAAATCATTACACCGGAACGGCAATTTTTTCAAAATACCCTATTATAGATTCCTCAAAAATATATATGCCACAGGATGCGAAAGATAAAGTGGAGAGCCTGTTGAGCGCCGATATTATATACAACGCCGATACCATAAGCATTTTTACCGGTCATTTGCAATCGTACAGGTTTATGCCGGCAGACTATAGTAATTTTTCGAAGATCAGGAACGACCCGAACGAAAGAATTGACGCCTCAAAAAACATTGTGCGGAAAATGCGCGTTGCTTTTAAGAAGCGGGGAATACAAACTAATATTATACGCAAACAATTAGATGAAAGCACACATCCTGAAATTTTTTGCGGGGATCTGAATGATGTGCCCGGATCCTATGCTTATTTTTCGGTGAAAAACAAGAAAAGAGACGTTTTTATTGCTAAAGGATTCGGTTTCGGCCAAACTTATTATAGCTTTTCTTCCAATTTTATGCGGCAGTTACCCACTATCCGGATTGATTATATTTTTACTGATCCGCGGTTTACTGTTCTGCAATGCACAAGAATCCCTGTAATACTATCCGATCATATACCTGTGGTAGCAGATGTTCGCTTATCGGGCAGGTAAGGAACGGTATCCCACGCTTTTAATATGGATTAACGCTGAAATATTATTCCGTTTATATTTGCAACAAAGATATACAATATTAAACCAGGCTATGGCAGAACTGAAGGTTTACAATTCATTGACCAGGCAAAAGGAAGTGTTTTCCCCTATTACACCCGGGCATGTGGGTATATATGTATGTGGTCCTACGGTTTACAGTGATGTGCATCTCGGCAATTGCCGTACATTCATTTCATTCGATATTATATACCGCTACTTAAAATATCTTGGCTACAAAGTAAGATATGTACGCAATATAACGGATGCCGGGCACCTGGAGGGAGACAGGGATGAGGGCGATGATAAGTTTTCAAAAAAGGCCAGGCTCGAAGCACTGGAGCCTATGGAAATTGTTCAAAAATATACCCTGGGTTTTCATAAGGTAATGGATTTGTTTAACAACCTTCCACCCACTATTGAGCCCACGGCAACGGGACATATTTCCGAACAAATTGAAATGGTGAAGCACATCCTCAACAATGGTTATGCATATGTAGTTGATGGCACGGTTTATTTTGACGTGGAAAAATACAACAAGGAAAAACCTTATGGTATTCTTACCAACAGGAAACTGGAAGATATGCTGGAAGGCACACGTGAACTAAGCGGGCAGAATGAAAAAAAGGGGCGACTTGATTTTGCATTATGGATCAAAGCAAAACCGGAGCACTTGATGCAATGGCCCTCGCCATGGGGCATGGGTTTTCCGGGCTGGCATATAGAGTGCTCGGCAATGAGTGAAAAATATCTTGGCAAACAGTTCGATATTCATGGCGGGGGAATGGATCTTGCGGCAACGCATCATACCAACGAAATTGCACAATCACAGGCATGCTATAATGTAAGCCCGGCCAATTACTGGATCCATACCAATATGCTTACTGTTAATGGTGCAAGAATGAGCAAAAGCGCGGGCAATGGGTTTCTTCCGGGCCAGTTATTTACAGGTGATCACCCCCTGCTTGAAAAAGCCTATTCGCCTATGACGGTACGTTTTTTTATGCTGCAAACGCATTACCGGAGCACGCTCGATTTTAGCAATGAAGCTTTGCAGGCTGCCGAAAAAGGATTGAAAAGGCTATGGGAAGCATATGAAAATCTTGGAAACCTGCAATCACAGGCGTCCGCACTTCAGCCGAACGCTGCCAATGCTGAAACCGATAGTCGTTGCCGCGAATTGATCGCTGATTTTGACATTTCGATGAGCGATGATTTTAATACAGCAAAGGTGCTGGCCAATATGTTTGAACTGGTGCCGCTTATCAATTCTTTTAAAGGAGGACAGATTCCTCTTAACAGCATTAGCCGGCCCACATTTGAATTATTGCAAAAGCAGTTTACAACCTACCTGCTTGATGTGTTTGGTTTGAAAGATGATAAAACTGCCGATACCGGCCGGCTCAGCAGCGTATTGCAGTTACTGATTCAAATAAGAAAGGAAGCAAGATCAAGAAAAGATTTTGCCACCTCCGATAAAATACGCAACGAACTTCAGCAACAGGGCATCATCTTAAAAGATGAGAAAGACGGCAATGTAAGCTGGAACATTATTTAAACAGCTACTCATGCATTATGTGGCACATTTGTGTAAAGACAGAAAGCTAAAGAAGCTGCTCACGCTGCAACCCCCTTTTCAATTAAAGAAAAGAAGGGATATTCATATCTACCTGTGTGCTTCTATTATGAGCCAGCAACTTTCGGTTAAAGTAGGGGATATTATTTACAAACGCTTTCTTGGATTATACGGGGGCAAAAAGCCCACTGCATTGCAAATCAGCCAAACACCGTTTGATGTTTTGCGCTCCATTGGTTTGTCTGGCGCCAAAACCAGCTATGTGCTTAATGTAGCCAAATTTGCGGCAGAGCAGGGAATGGAAATCCGCAAGCTCAGTTGTATGGATAATGAAGAAGTGATTGCATATGTAACGCAGATAAAAGGTGTTGGAAGGTGGACCGCCGAAATGTTGCTGATGTTTGCGCTTCAGCGGGAAGACGTGTTTTCGGCCGATGATCTGGGTATTCAAACTGCCATGAGGCGGTTGTATAAACTGGATGTTACTGACAAAAAAGACTTCAGGCAACAAATAGTAAGGATATCAGAAAAGTGGTCGCCTTACCGTAGCTATGCCTGTATGCATTTATGGGCATGGAAAGATGGGGGATGAAGAGCGCCTGAAGAAGGAAATCCGGGGAAGAACCAAAATGCAAATAACAAGAACCAGGTTAAAATGCAAATCCGAACACTGAAAATTGAAGGAGGAGAGAACGGTGAGAGGAAAAAAGAAAGAGGTGAAAGAGGAGGAATCCTGCCTGGCAGGCAATACCTGCACGGTTCCACCTTGCGTGGGTACCAACCGTGAAGATTCTAAATCTTAAATCAGAAATCTCAAATATCACATGCCTGCTATTAAAACCCAGCGCAACAGCACAAAAAAGGAAGTTATTATCAGCAAAGCAGCCAGGCTGTTCAGGGAAAAAGGATTTTCCGGAACATCCATGCGCGATTTAGCGGAAGATGTAGGGGTAGAAGCAGCCAGCCTGTACAACCATATTCAATCTAAAGCAGAAATATTGCAGGATATTTGTTTCAGGGTGGCCAACATATTTATCGAACACCTCGAAAAAATTGAGGTTAATAAACAATATTCTATTGATAAAATTAAAGCGATTCTGCGCTTTCACATACAGCACATGGTTAATAACTATGAAGATGTGCATGTGGCCGACAGAGAGTGGAGGCATCTTTCAGAGCCCTATTTATCCAATTATAAGGTTCAGCGAAAAAGCTACCGCCAGCGGTTAGCGGCTATTATAGAAGAAGGAATCCGGAAAAAGGAAATTAAAGCTATTGATGCCCCTACCGCAGTATTGATTATGCTTCATGCCATAAGCGGCATTGAATCGTGGCATCGTTCCAAACAAAAAATTTCGGCCGAACAACTCGAAAAAAATATGATTATTATACTGGTTGAAGGGCTGAAGATATAAGAATACTACGTTCATGTTGCTGCACTAAAAGACCAGTATCCCGATCAATAGTGGCCGTTTGACACGATAAACCAACTGGCATAAAAAGACTGATTTATTATCAAATTATGGGTTATTTTTTATTTGTGACCCGGAGCAAATGATCTTTAAAGTAAAAGGCTTTTTAACCGCAGCAGGATACTGGTCTGCCTTTTCCTGTAAAGGAGGGGTATGGTTTAACCTGCCATTCGCACCCAAAAACAAATAATGTAACTATTGATTTTGATATTCGATGATGTTGTAACTTCGGGATAACTCCTTATTCCTTTTGGTATTAATAACCCCTTTCTATGAATTTGCAGGGAAGCTTCCTGTTGGAAACATTATTGATTTTGGAACCTGTATTTTTTGTTCAGACATAAATAAAATAAAATGGCTATCAGAGAATCCGTAAAAATGCTTCCGAATGAAATTTGGAAAGACCTTCCCGAGCATGAATCCAAAGGAGCCGTTTGGTACAAATACGCAATTTCCAATCACGGCAGGATAATTAAGTACAATAAGCGCCTTTCAGACGGTTTTGTATTGCGGTTGAGCAGGCAGGCCAATTATCCGATATGGCGAAAAAAACTCAATGGGGAATATTATACCGCTTTGGTTCACCGCCTGGTAGCCCAGCATTTTTTAGCCAAGCCAAGGGGTAAGCAAAAATTCATCATTCATCTTGACCATGATTATGAAAACAATAAATACAACAACCTCAAATGGGCTACCCAGGAAGAAGTGTCGGCACATAACAAAAAGAATCCAAGGGTTAAGGCCGCACTAAAAAGGCGCAAAGAAAATCCAACAAAAAAAGGTGAGAAACTTGATATTAGAAAGGTGAAGGGGATAAAGAAATTGCTGAAAGAAAAAAATACGCTCAAGTTCATCGCCGAAAAATACGGTGTATCGGATATGCAAATTCACCGTATTAAAACCAAAGAGAATTGGGCGCATGTAAAAATATAGACGATGCTTATTCCGCCTGAGCAAATCTTTTATCCCCGATAAAAGTCGAATCGGTAAGTGTTCGTAAAAAAGCCAGCAGATCCTGCTTTTCGTAATCGCTGATCGCTATTTTATTTTTTACCAGCGGGTCGGCGGTAGGGCCGTTCACCACGCCAAAGCGGTAATGGTCTATTACAGCGCCTACGGAATAAAAGCGGCCGTCGTGCCCGTAAGGAAAAGTAGCATATACATTTCTGAGACTGGGCACCTTAAACTTCAACGAATCGGCAGGGTTGCCGGTAATGTGCATGCGGCCTATATCTTTTAATACATCATTTACAGGAAGGCCGGTATTGCGGAACGAATTATCTGTGAACAATGGTTCTGTATGACAGGCAGCACATTTTGCCTGGAAAACCTGGTAGCCGGCCGCTTCGGCTTCATTAAAAGAAGCTTCTCCCCTTTTTACTTTATCATATTTCGAATCGGCCGAAACCAGCATCGCAACAAACTGCGTTAATGCTTTGAGCATTCTTTGCGAATTGATCTCTTCATCGCCAAAAACGGTTTTGAACATTTGCCTGTAGGCGGCATCATCCTTTAGCTTTGCAATTACATTATCTATGGTTTCCGCCATTTCATTTTCAGCAACAATAGGCGCCAGTGGCTGCACTTCTATATGGTTGATGCCTCCGTCCCAGTGCAGTTCCTTCATCCATGCCACATTAAACAGGCCGGGGGCGTTGCGGGTGGTGAACTGGTTGTTAAACCCATGACTGAAAGGATGATCAAAAGTAGCAAATGCAGCAAACTGCTGGTGGCAGGATGCGCAGGGAAAATTACCGTCTTTGGAAAGGCGGCCGTCGAAAAACAATTTCTTTCCCAATGCAAATCCCTGCTGTGTAAGCGGGTTGTTTTCAAATTTATAAACAGGATCAGGAAAACCTACAGGAACAGCAAACTGTAAAGGGATAAGCGTTGGGGCGGCATCACCCTGTTTTTTACAGGCCTCCAGGAATAAAGATCCGCCAAGCAGAACAATAAGGATCGATATGACCATGCGCCGCATCATTCCTCTGTGATTGAAGCGATGCTGAACATGGCAGCATAATTATCTGCGTATAAATTGGCCAATGAGCCGGGGCTGTGCACAAAGGCATTGGATGCAATGGATAAAGCATGTGTTCCCTGGAACCATTTATCAATATCGGCGTTAACAAGTATAGTGGTAATGCGGTTGTCCTTTAACGTTATCTGCTGGCTTTGCGGGGTGGAAAGTGAAATTGAACGCATGGTTTTGTTTTCACCGCTAAATCCACCAATATGGTAGGTGAAATTACCATCGGGAACAACAGAATAAGAAGAAGCCCCTTCGAGCTTGGCCATAATATAGCCGCTGTTCCATGTCCAGAACATGCCTTTGCCCGGGTCAAGATCACCGCTCTGGGCGCCGCTTATATTATCAATACTATCCACCCCTATTTGGAAAGAAAGGCCATTAAAGGCATTTTGATCAGTGGAAACGGAGAAGGAAAGCGTATTACCAATGGCTGCATCTGCCAACCGGTATTTAACTTCACCGGGAACCGGTACACCGGTATTGTTGTTTTTCAGCGATAAATCGCTTACATAAAACCTAAGTGCGGTAATCGTATAATCTTCGCCAAAAGCATTGGTATAGGGTTGGTTAAATGCTAATGGCTGACCCTTTACAACAGGCTGGAATACGATGTGAACAGTAAAGGATTTTCCTGTGCTGTTGTCGTTTTTTAATTCTTTCTGGCAGCCGCACAGCAGGAATAAAAAGGCGCATAAAATATAACCGGAACCTGCTTTCATAATGGTATTTTAAAGATAATGCTAAAAAAGGGAGAAAGAAAATGTGAAGCATTTCAGGGTTTCGCACAATTATCGGTATTTTGGCTAATACCAGTTAAAATCCTGCCCAACTTTGATCAGTGCTCAAGTAGTTTTCTGCATGGGGTAGGAATCACAAACTGTGGAGCTGTTATGATCTGCAAGGAAGAAGTTCAGCAACATTCCATTGTCGGGCATTTCCTCCACGCCCCAATCATCATCCCGCTGTTTGTAACCCCAACCCAAAAGAGGGGTCTGTACCCTTGTGGTAAGGTACAGCACACACTCTGCCGCCTGCCACCCTGACGCAGGAGGGTTTAAGACATGCTCCAGAGATTTGCTTACTGCGTAGCCAATGAATGTGCGCTCGGCGTTATCTCACTCCTCCGGCCGAATCTTTTTCCTGCCTTCCTTTATTTGCCCCTTTATTTTCTTTTCATCCATCCGCTTTTGTTTAGCGGCTTTGCTGGGTTTGCTGGCTATTCTTTTTAGGGGTTTTATTAAGGATTGGTTAATGAGATCGTTCATCTTTTTTACCACCAATTGCTTATTGCCCAACTGTGTGCGCTCTGCCTGCGATTTCACCAGCAATAGTCCTTCTGCGTTAATTTTATTGCGGAGCTTTTGCTTTACCAATTGCTTTTGTTCTTCATCTAGAAGGTCCGACCGGTCAATATCAAAATATCCCTCCACCATGGTCTCCACCTTGTTTACGTTTTGACCGCCTTTACCGCCGCTCCTGGCAGTTTTAAATATTATTTCCTTATGGATGTTTACTTTGCTCATACTACGTTATCTGTACCTTGCCGGTTGCTTGTTATTTGTTTCAATGCACATAAAAGCATTGGATTGTACAGGGAAATTAGTTTTTTTCCGCCAATTTTTTTTCACATTAACTTGCAGCGGAACAAAAAACAATCATTCATGCGTGCAGTAGTACAACGTGTTTCAGAAGCTTCGGTTAGTGTGGAGGGAAAAATAACAGGTGTTATTAAAAAAGGACTGCTGGTATTGCTGGGTATTGAGGATGCCGATGGTACGGACGATTTGGAATGGCTAAGCGCCAGGATGGTGAATATGCGTATTTTTAATGATCAGCAGGGTGTTATGAATGTAAGTATAAAAGATGCCGGCGGAGATATCTTATTGGTGAGCCAGTTTACTTTGCATGCGTCTACCAGAAAAGGCAATCGGCCTTCGTACAGCAGGGCAAGTAAGGCAGATTTTGCAATACCGCTGTATGAAAAAATGATTGCACAACTGGAAAAAGATTTGGGAAAAAAAATACAAACGGGCATTTTTGGAGCCGATATGAAAGTGGCACTGATCAACGACGGACCGGTTACCATAATAATAGATTCGAAGAACAGAGAATGAGCTATTCTGTAATTTTTGGCAAAGGCTTTGCAACTTCAGGCGTATCATTGCGTTGGAGATCGGGTAATTAAGCCTTATATCATATAAATCCGCTTTATATATTATGTTACAAACTGCAGAAGATATCCGCCGGTTAAATGAAAGGATACAGGAGGCCGGCTCCTTTGTTGATCGT
Organism: uncultured Terrimonas sp.; assembly: GCA_946886925.1. The sequence goes on along the minus strand of CAMPJQ010000009.1, from coordinate 8,494 downwards.
TTGGAAAGCGAAATCGCTAAAATTATTGTTGGTCAGCGATATATGGTTAACCGTTTACTGATCGGGTTATTGAGCAATGGACATGTGCTGCTGGAAGGTGTGCCGGGACTGGCTAAAACCCTTTCTATAAAGTCGCTGGCGCAGGCGGTGAATGCCAAATTCAGCCGCATACAGTTTACACCCGACCTGTTGCCCGCCGATGTAATTGGAACCATGATTTACCACCAGCAAAAGCATGAATTTGTGGTGCGCAAAGGCCCAATCTTTGCCAATTTTATATTGGCCGATGAAATTAACCGCGCTCCTGCTAAAGTACAGAGCGCTTTGCTGGAAGCCATGCAGGAAAGGCAGGTGACCATCGGCGAATCTACCTATAAATTAGATGAGCCTTTTTTGGTGCTGGCCACACAAAATCCTATTGACCAGGAAGGTACCTATCCTTTACCGGAAGCACAGGTTGACCGCTTTATGCTAAAAGTGATCATAGATTATCCCAGCCGGGAAGAAGAGCTGCTTATTGTTCGCCAAAATTTGAACCGCGGTAAAATACCCGATGTAAAACAGGTGGTGAGCACACTGGAAGTATTACAGGCAAGAGACCTGGTGAGAGAGGTATACATGGATGAAAAAATAGAAAATTATATACTGGATATTGTTTTCGCCACACGTAATCCATCACAATACCGGCTGGATAAATTAAAACCGCTGATCGCTTATGGGGGTTCACCCCGTGCGTCCATTAACCTGGCACTGGCGGCTAAAGCACATGCTTTTTTAAGCAAACGCGGATATGTAATTCCCGAAGATGTAAGAAGTATTGCCAAAGATGTGATACGCCACCGTATAGGGTTAACCTATGAAGCGGAAGCTGAAAATATTAATGCAGAAATTGTAGTTGAAGAAATATTGCGGACAGTGAATGTACCGTGAGAAGCGAAACCCATGAGATTAGCGGCCGGCAATTGCAGGGTAGGGAAACCTCATCGGTTTAGAGCGGGGGAAATGTGGATGAAGCGGTCGGCACCCGACAAAGAAGGGTCAGACGGCGGATGATAAAGCAAGCATCAAGAACCAAATTGCAAGAACCAAATAAAACCTGTCCGCCGGGGCGGATTCAAATTTTAAAGCCGAAGTCTGAAACACGAAATTCGAAGGAATACAACATTAAACAAAAAACTAAAAATCATAAACTCCAGGTCAATTATGAGCAGTGTTCAACTGATAGCTGAGGACTGATTGCTGATAGCTAATATGAAAACAAAAAAACGCTTTAACGTTAAAAGTGCAGAAAGTACTTTAAGCGTAGCAGACATATTAAAGAAAGTGAAAGAGCTGGAAATCAGGAGTAAAAAGCTCACTACCAATCTCTTTACCGGCGAATACCATACGGCATTCAAGGGCCGGGGCATGGTGTTTAAAGAAGTAAGAGAATACAGTGCGGGAGATGATGTTCGTTTTATTGACTGGAATGTATCTGCACGCATGGGCACTCCTTTTAGTAAACTGTTTGAAGAAGAAAGGGAGCTCACGATGATGTTGCTGGTAGATATCAGTGCCAGCTCATTGTTTGGAACCGTGCATCAGCTAAAAAAAGACCTGATCACAGAAGTATGCGCCGTACTGGCTTTTTCTGCTGTAACGAACAATGATAAAGTAGGGGTTATTTTTTTTAGCGATAAAATTGAATTTTATATTCCTCCCAAAAAAGGGAAAGAGCATGTACTCTATATTGTTAGGGAGTTATTAACGGTACAGCCTAAAAGCAAAGGCACCAATCTCAATGAAGCGGTGCGTTTTTTTAACAATGCGGTTAAGCAAAAAAGCATTGCTTTTATCCTGAGCGATTTCATGGTGGAACAGTATGATGATCCTTTAAGGGTTGCCGGGAACCGGCATGATGTAATTGGCATTAAAGTATACGATAAAATGGATATGGACTTACCGGAAATTGGTATAACACAGGTGAGGGATGCGGAAACGGGCAGAACACAATGGATTGATACCAATGATAAAATGGTGCAGTATAATTATCACGAACAATTTGTGCTGAATGAGGAAGCCTGCCGGCTTTCTTTTTTAAAATCGGGCGCCGACCTGCTTTATCTGCGCACGGATGAGGATTACGTAAAAGTATTGCAAAAGTTTTTTTTAAAACGAAAGAAATCGGCAAAGTAAAATGACAGACGGGCACCTGCAATGACAAAAAGTATATACATAGAATGGCATATTTCAGGCCGGCAGTGTAATTCTGATTTTGGATGTAATTGTAACAGCAAATCATTTTCTTTTGCATTCATCCAACGCCCGGGCAGGCTGTTGCGAAAGCGTTTTTTTTTAATGCTTGCTTTGCCGGTAACCTGCTTTTTTTTTACAGGTACCGTTCTTGCTCAAACCTCTTCAGTAAAAGCTTCTTTAAACCGTGATCATGTATTGATAGGAGAACCTGTTGAACTGAAGATAGAAGTAAGAACGACTGCTAATCTAAAGCTAACCCAATGGATTAACCTGCCCGACAGCTTTAATCATCTTGAAATATTAAACCGGTCACCCTTAGATTCTGTTGCTGAAGCATCGGTTACAACTTATCACCAGACTTTTATCGTTACCGGTTTTGACCCGGGCATATGGACGATCCCCGCTTTGGGGGTTAATATCAATAATAAAGCGGTGTATACCGATTCACTGGCGCTAACCATTGTTCCTGTACAATTAAAAGACAGCACTTATCACGATATAAGGGAGATCATTGATGTGCCGGATGCAGGAACGCCGTGGTGGTACTGGGTTGCGGGAATATTATCATTGTCAGCGCTGGGCACTTTAGTATGGTTATGGATAAAGTCGAGAAGGGCTAAGCCAGTAGCTGCCGGTGTACACGCCAGCACACGCTCCCCGCTGCAAGAAGCACTGAGCAATCTGCGTGCGCTGGAGTCCGGACCGTTGGCAAATAATGCGGAATGGAAGAAGTACTATAGCGAATTAACAGGCATCTTTAAAATATTTATAGAAAGAAGGTTCAACAGCCCGGCTTTACAAAAAACAACAGATGAACTGCTGTTGATGCTCAACAGCATGATGGACAGGCAAATGGTAAGTGAAACCGCCGAAGCATTGCGTATATCCGATGCCGTTAAATTCGCCAGGTACCAGCCTGGGAAAGACACGGCATCTGCATCGCTGTATACTATCGAAAAAGCGATAAGGGCGCTGGATCATTTAAAGCAATAAAAGTGCTCAGAGACTATTTTGAACATATCGAGTTTGCATATCCGGAGGCATTGTTCCTGCTGCTGGTTATTCCCGTATTGGCAGGATGGTACATTAGCTATGCCGGCCGGCTGCGTGGCAACATGATGGTTTCTTCGCTTAAAAGTTTTCGCAATACCCATTCACTCAAAAGCAGGCTCAGGTATATTCCTTTTGTATTGCGGATGCTGGCACTTACCTGCATTATCCTGGCGTTGGCCAGGCCGCAAACCCATAACGATGAAAAAAATGTGGAAGGCGAAGGAATAGATATTGTATTGTGCTTAGATGTGAGCGGCAGCATGCTGGCCCAGGATTTTCATCCCAACCGGCTGGAAGCAGCTAAAAAAGTAGCAGGAGATTTTGTGCGCAACCGGCCGGCCGACAGAATAGGACTGGTAATATTTGCGGGAGAAAGCTTCACGCAATGTCCGGTTACGGGCGATCACGCCGTACTGGAATCGCAGATATACCAGGTAGATGGAGGCTTTTTGGTAGATGGAACAGCAATAGGTTCGGGGTTGGCTACGAGTGTTGACCGTTTGCGCAGTAGTGAAGCCAAAAGCAAAGTAGTGATATTGCTTACCGATGGCGAAAACAACGGGGGGCTGATTGATCCTAAAACGGCCAAAGAAATTGCGAAATCGCTGAGCATAAAAGTATATACCATAGGCATGGGTTCCGATGGTTATGCCACCACCCCGGTGCAGGGACCAGGCGGCCAGATCATTATGCAGCAGGAGAAAGTGAATATTGATGAACCCCTGCTAAAGGAAATAGCTGCGGAAACAGGAGGACAATATTTTCGTGCCAAAGCCAATCACGGGCTTGAGGCTATTTACCAGGAAATAGATCAGCTTGAGAAAACAAAAATCAGCATCACTACAACCCGGTTGTATACCGAACGTTTTCATCCGCTGGCCTTAATGGCCATCGGGTTTGTTTTTGCAGAATTATTGCTCCGGTTAACGGTGTTCAGGCAGTTCCCGTAGGGTTTCATCTTTTACCTGCCATCCATTGCTCCACTTCCTGTTTATAGTTTCTGCCGATAGGCACCTGGTGATCTTTTATAATGATCTTGTTTCTTTCTATTCTTATGATCTTGTCTTTGGCTACAATGAACGACTTATGCACCCGCATAAAAAGCTTTTCCGGGAAAATGGCATGCATGGATTTAACCGAGCCCTTAATTACAACCTTTCCCAGGACATGATGAATAATGGCGTAATCCTTCAAACCCTGGATATAGGTTACCTCGTTAAACTGCAGCTTAATTTTTTGCACACCGCTCTTCACAAATACAAAGCCTGGCGTGTTGGCTTCCTCTTCCAGCAATGCGTTCTGTTCTTTGAGCATCAAAAAATCCCTGGCCTTTTCTACCGCCTGTACAAACCTCGGAAAGGATACCGGCTTCAGTAAAAAATCTATTACGCCCAGCTCATACCCTTCAAATGCATAATCGCGGTAAGCCGTGGTAAAAACAGTAAGCGGCGGGTGCTGAAGCTTTTTTAACAATGCTATCCCGGTCATTTCCGGCATTTCAATATCAAGGAAAAGCATGTCTGCCGGCTGGTTTTGCAGAAATGGCAATGCATCACCGGCATTGTGAAAGGTGTGCAGTAAACAGGCATCCTCCAGTTTGCGCAGATGATCTTCCAGCACATCGCAGGCCAGCGGCTCATCGTCTATGATAATACATTTCAGCATCATGAAAACCGGATGTGTAATGAAACAAAAAAACGGTCTGGTTGTGTATGTATGTTCAGTGCATACCGGCCAGGATACAACAATTCCAACCGCCTGTTTAAATTGGTGAGCCCTATTCCCCCTTTGGTACTATTGCCGGCATCGCCCGCGTGTTTGCTGTTTTCAACATCAATATGCACGTCATACCTTGTTGCTTTAACAGTGCAGTGCAGCCACGATTTGCCGGCAAACCTGCTTGCACCATGCTTAAAAGCATTCTCCACCAAAGGCAGCAGTAAAAGGGGGGCAATCATAATACACAACATATCCCCTTCTGTCTTTAATTGTATTTCTGCATCTTCGCCGTATCTTAATTTTTCCAGTTCTATATAATTGCGCAGGTACTGTACCTCCTTTTCCAGCGGCACAAAGGTATCATCACTGTCGTAAAGCATATACTCCATCATGTCCGACAATCGCAATACTACATCAGGAGCCGCGTCCGATTTTTTTAACGTGAGCGAATACAGGTTATTGAGCGCATTAAAAAGAAAATGCGGGTTTACCTGCGAACGGAGATAATTTACTTCGGCCTGCAATTTTTCAACTGCAATTTTTTGAAGAATCCGTTTTTGTTCGTACCAGTCAATACTAAATTTTAGTGCCACCATAATACCGATATACCATAACGTGCTGAAGAAATTATAAGAGATTGTTTCCCAAAAGAAATTCCTTCTCATAGGGCCGAGAACGTAGCCGTATAAAAAAATATCAAACAACCCCTGTACTATCAGGTATCCCGTTATAGAGAGCAATACGGAAAAAAAATATTTCAGGTATTTGCCGTTGAGCAGGTAACGCGGAAGCAGGTAATGCAGGTTGATGTATGCGATGGCGATAAGCAACATCAGCCGTACAGATACGCAGGTAACAAAGGAGGGAAGTCCTGCTTTTACAATCATGTATTTTTTCTCATAAATAAAAAAAGCGGCGATCATTATCCAGTACGCGGCATGAACCAGGGCGTATCTTACGGGTATATAGCGTTCAGATAAAGGAAGACGAATGGTTTTATGGAGAAGAATATTAACCATAATGGCAAATAATGTAAACTGAGCTGTAAAAAAAAACATAATAGACAAACAGCGCAAGTAAACGATAACCGGTATTAAGTTAAGGAATATCAGGCATACCTTAGCCGGCAGCTTGCCCATAGGTGCTGAAACAGCAAACAAGTAAAATTTACGTAGGTTTGCGCTCTAATTATGTCAGCACTTTCACCGGCCAAAAAAATTTTTGATTTCGGCTTGCTCAAGCGGGTATTTAAATATGCAGCGCCCTATAAAAAGCAATTCTTCATTTCTATAACACTGGCTATTGTACTGGCTGTGATGTCGCCGGTGCGTCCGTGGCTCATCCAGGTAACGGTAGATAAGTACATCAGGGGCGGATTGGTAAATACCGTAATTGTTATTACCATTATACAAATTGGTTTACTTTTGGCTGAAACCGCTTTACGGTTTTATTTTTCTTTTCTTACCTCATGGCTTGGGCAAACCGTTGTAAAGGATCTTCGCATTACAGTATATAAAAAAGTGATCCATCTTAACCTGTCGCAATTCGACAGAACGCCTATTGGAACACTCACCACGCGTACCATCAACGATATAGAAGCGGTAAATGATATTTTTTCGGAAGGTCTGATATCTATTGTTGCCGATCTGCTTGCCATTGTTGCTATTTTGGGGGTGATGTTTTTTACCGACTGGAAACTCACCCTGGTGTGTATGGCAATATTGCCCGTTTTAATTATTGTAACCTGGTGGTTTAAAGAAAGTGTAAACGTATCTTTCCAAAAAGTAAGGAACGCTGTTGCACAACTGAACGCCTTTGCGCAGGAGCACATAACAGGCATGCCTATTGTGCAGGCCTTTGCTGCGGAAGACAGGGAGTTTGCCAAGTTTAAGAAAATCAACAGGGAACACCGTAACGCCAATATCAGGGCTATTTTTGCTTATTCTGTTTTCTTCCCTTTTGTGGAAATTATAATGGCGGTATCTATGGGCTTAATGATATGGTGGAGCGCCCGGGATGCCGCGCAGGGCGATGCCACTTTAGGGGTAATGATCGCCTTTATTCTTTACCTGAACTTATTGTTCCGCCCGTTGCGGATGATAGCAGATAAGTTCAATGTATTGCAGATGGGTATGGTAGCCAGTGAGCGGATATTTAAAGTATTGGATAACCCGGACTTTATTGTACGGGAGGGGAATTATGCGCCTTTGTCCGTTAAAGGAAAAGTAGAATTTAAAGATGTATGGTTTGCTTACAATAAAGACAATTTTGTTTTAAAGGATATTTCTTTTGTTATACAGCCGGGGGAAACCCTTGCTATTGTAGGGCATACGGGAAGCGGAAAAACATCCATCATCAGTTTAATCAACAGGCTTTACCATATTCAGAAAGGCGCCATACTTATTGATGATGTGAATATTGACCAGTATAAACTGGATGCGTTGCGCAGTAAGACAGGCGTGGTGTTGCAGGATGTATTTTTATTTTCGGGCTCCATACACGATAATGTAACGCTCCGCAATGATGCAATAAGCAGGGATGCGGTAATACATGCGGCAAAATTGATAGGGATGCATGATTTTATTATGCAGCTCCCCGGCGGGTACGATTACAATGTAATGGAAAGAGGCAGCACTTTATCATTGGGCCAGCGCCAGTTGCTGTCTTTTATCCGTGCACTGCTGTATAACCCTTCTATTCTTATCCTGGATGAGGCTACCTCTTCGGTAGATACGGAAAGTGAACACCTGATACAGCATGCCATTGATACTTTAATTGAAGGACGCACTTCTATTATTATTGCGCACCGGCTCTCTACCATCCGAAAAGCCGATAAAATAATTGTATTGGATAAAGGGGAGATCAAAGAGGCAGGAACACATGCTGAATTACTGGAACAGGAAGGGTTTTACGCCAAATTACACGAAATGCAGTTTGCTAAACACGCGGGGGGGTGATCATCTGTTCCACAAAAAAGGGGGGCGCCTGTTTGCACAGTTGCCCCCGGGTGTAGGGAAAAGGGTACGGATCAGGGCAAATTATTTTGTATGTACAGCCGCTATGGATTTAGCAGTTGTTTCATTCACATCAGAAATATCCTTATATGCTATGCTGTGATGTATGGCTTCGTTCTTGTAGCTCACTTCTTCCAATGCGCCGTCAATAAACCAAAAACCAAGCTTTACATGTTTGCCGCTGCGGGTATCGCGGCCATTCAGTGTAAAACTCACGTTATTGTTCAGGGGCTGTAGGTTCATGTCGTTAATGAACACACTGCTTTTTCTGTTGTTTGTGGTAACAAAAGAAACGATATTGTTTTCGATGTGGATTTGAGAAACATTATTGATTTCGCGATCAATAAAGTAAACCTTATTTGCGGAATCGTAATTCACCTGCTGCTGCTGGCCCGACATGAAATGATAAGTGCCGGTTTGCGCCTTTAAAGTGCCAACCGATACAATCAGTACGAACAGGGTGAGTATTGGTT